>JALTZF010000057.1 GCA_027046265.1 Pyrodictiaceae archaeon | reverse complement strand
GAGTTCGCTATGGTCCTAAGGAGCCGCCTAGGCCCTGGGAGAGCTGGAACGAGTACTATTCGCGCATACGTGCAGAGAAGTTTGGTAGAGAAGTGAAGATTCGTGTAATGCTTGGATCGTGGATACTCAGTGCAGGCTACCGCGATCAATACTATGTGAGAGCACTTAGACTACGCAGACTCATTAAGAATACTCTGCTGGCTCTGCTAAATAAGTATGACGTGCTACTCCTTCCTGCAGCTGTGACTCCACCACCTAGGCTTGGAGAGGTTATAGATGACCCCCTTAAGCTCTATGCATTAGACTTAGCAACTGTTATAGCGAACCTGGCTGGTGTGCCAGCTCTAGTCTTTCCTGCAGAGTGGGTTGAGGGTATCCCGCTAGGTGTGCAGATAATAGGCAGAGCTAGTGTCGAAGGAGAAAAAATATTGTTCCGTGTAGCCGCTGCGCATGAGGCAGAATCGGGACTTCGAGATCTTGTTGCAGAGACGTCTATTTCTTGAGGTGGCTTCTACCAAAAGCCACATAAAGGGGTTGTAGACGGATGGGATAAATTGACCACAGCTAGTATTGCATCAAGTGTGTGCTGCGTCATTTACTTGAGGTGTACACCTTTGAGTTCTAAAGGCCTAAAAGGCGATCCGCGAAGTACAAAGTGGACCCCATCCTCTCTTCTTGAGGCACTCTCAATGAGTTTTGATGACCTAGAAGCCTATGCATACATTAATGGAGGAGACGTAATACTAAGACAAGAATATGAACTCCTCATACTTAAAATACCCTCGTACCTTTCTCGTAGGGATTTTGCAGTATATGTAAACAACTTGGGTGGCACAGCTTTCATATGCAAGAACGGTCTTGGCTTTATTCTCCCAACAGTAACCGGGATAATGATATCATTCTACTCACAAGTAATACACACTGAGAAGAACTACAAATACATGGCTATTGAGCCATTAGGCATAGTTAATAGGAGTGATGCGATAGAAACTTGTCCTTAGTGCTAGTGAAAGGCATCGTTTTCTGCTGTGAATCATCACTCTTTTTCCTCTTTAGCATACAGCGTGAAGAGCTGTTTTATAAGTTGACAAGACTTCTTAGCTTAGAAGTGGAATGGCATATTGGAGATGAGAGGGAATATGGGGTTTAAACTAAGTAAAGCTGTTGTAGGATTGGACTTATCTAGTATCTCTGATAAACTTGTTCAATGGCTATCCTACTTAAGGATAATAGACACAAATAATCTGGTATTGGTTCATATCATACCTATAGACAGAGTTGAACATGCAGCAGGGTATCCTGTGGATAAGCTCATAAGAAAGTACGAAGAGGAAGCTTCTAAAAAGCTTTTAAAGTATGCTCATTACTTGCGTGAAAAAGGCTTCACAGTTAATATAGCTAGTATTGAAGTCGCTGATCCAGCAGCTGGCATTGTAGAGAAAGCCAAGCAGCACAATGCTGACTATATAATTGTTGGTGAGAGGGGAGGCAGTCTTCGACGAGTGTTACTAGGGCATGTTTCGGAAGCTGTAGTTGAGCTTAGCGATAGGCCCGTATTAATAGTAAAGGGCCTAGTTATATGGGGGGAAGAGTCTAAGCCTTTGATGGTCTCTGCTACTAATCCGTTCTCTGGACCCTTAATTGTTGGTATAGATTTTGATGAAACATTGGAGAGTGTCGTAGGTTATGCTCAGCTCATAGCTATGAAGACAGATGTGAAAGCAGTATTGGTTCATGTTATTGAAGAAGATAAAGAAGACAAGGAAGCTATATCTAATAAGATGGAGAATATAGTTATGAGCTTTGAAAGAAAAGGATTGCAAGCTGAGTACATACTCTATGATAGGGGCTCACCTGGTAAGATAATTGTACACGAAGCAGAGCGCTTTAAAGCTGGCATGATAATTGTTGGATACGCTAAGCCTGGCTCTTTGTTCCGTGGAAGTACATCAGATACTGTTATAAGAAAGTCTAAACAGCATGTGCTAGTAGTAAAGTAGTTTTCGTCTAAGAGCATTGGAGTACATGGCTTCAAAAGGTAAGAGAATATTAGATCATGTAGAATCTTGTTTATTCTTTTTCATGATCTTGTAAATTTGTGGTGTTTGAGGAAATAAGACTTAGCCATAGTGTTGATGGAGGAACTAGGCATAAATTATTAAGTGGGTCATGCAGATTAGTAAGGAATAACGAGAGGATATGACTTATGTCTAAAGAGTCTAAACATGTATGTGATAAGAGAGAAGCCTGGTTTGAGAAGCCTGGGCGTCTCCTAGGTCTACTCGTGGAGTCTATGGAGAATTATGGGTGTAAAACACTGCTACATAAAGAAAATGGTGTATACGTTGTACAGTTAAAGTGTGGTACTGATGAAGGACTAGAATGTGTTGCAAACATTAAAGCTGAGATGATAGGCGATGTTCCACAGGAACTGCATGGCTATGCGCGCATGGCTTCAGCTAAGGGGTTTGGACGTGTATACATTGTAATAGAGACAAGCAGTAGATGTGCTAGGCTTTGTGATATCATAGAAAAATTGTTGCTTCGAGGAGGGGGGTGAGGGACAACACGTCAATGGTAGTTATATATAGCTCTTTACCTCCTCTATACAACAAAGAGTGCTCTCGGCGAGAACAATACACGGTCTCCGTCTTTTAAAGGGGTATCTAGCCCTTTAAGGAAGTCTATTCTTCTACCATTAACCGCTATTTCAACGGGCCATCTGAGTTTGCCGTTCTCATCAAGTACTTTCTCCTTAAAGCCGGGCACATAGTTTCTATCTATGGTTTCTATTAAGTCCTTGACGGTAACTCCTTCTGGTACATTAAGCTCAATATTAAACCTCCTTGTAAGCTCGTAAAACTCCTGTATGAATACAGCTGTGACTCTTATAGTCTTTTTGTCCAAAAGTTCTCCCCTCCTTTTTCGTGTGTGAACATTATCCTAGCATATTAAGTGTTTTTGAAACAAAGTCTCTCACGCACTCATGCACGTTATCAACGCTTATTCCCGTTATATCAGAAACCTCATTGGCTGGTTTGCCTTGAATAATATGAGCAAAGCATGCTAAGAGACAGCTCCTACTAATTCCTTTTCTTTCAAGTTCACTAGGCCTAAATGCTAAATAAGTGTATACTGCAAGGCGGTATACTAGGTCTATAACTTGTTCATGCTCTACTGCTTTGCCGATATACGCTTTTAGTTCATTGCGAATTCTTGATAGGTCTAAGCTGTCAGCAGCCTCCTGTCTGAGTGGTCTAACTGAAGGCATAGCATCAAGAATTGCCAGAATTTTCTCTACAGCTAGGTCGCGAAAGACCACGTGGCCTCCATAGACTAGTCTTGGGCGCATACGCTTAGCAGCTTCTTCGAAGATACGTGCTCCCTTTGTTGTTAATGGTTTCACAACGGCAATGTTCTTCTCTCCAGTATACTTATTGTAGCGTGGCGAGACATAGTAGACCATGTAGCCTCTTTTAAGCCAAAAATCCAGCACGTCGTGCCGAGCAAACACAGCAGTCACTGCATCAGCTTCGAGTTCCTTGGCTTCTTTCTCTACGTGTCTCAGCAGTTGCGAGCCAAGTCCCTTTCTTTGAAGAGTGGGGTGTACTGCTATCCTCACAACTCTTAATACTCTCACATCCATATCTTCACTGGCTGGAGCACCCATTGATAACCATAGAAGCTTCAAGCTTAGGCGCTCAGGCTCGGATAAAGCCGGCTCTTCCTTTACCACATCAGCAACAGCTACAACATCTCTATCCATACTTAACACGTGTATGCGATGACGGGTAGACTCTAAGAGTACAAGTAAGTAGTCGGGCTCAGTCCTATAGTGCGCTTGTGTTAAGAGCTTGTAGACTTCTCTAAGCACGCCAGGGTCTTCAGCAAGATCGCTCCAGCTAACCTCTCTGTGCTTAACCATAAAGGGCAGGCTCGTTTCAGACAGATTCAAGGGCTTCGGATCAGGATTCAACACGAATACTCTGTAACCCCACTCCTCCAAGGGGTCACCTATAGGGTATCTTATAGGGTAGACCATTCTTTCTACATGAAGTGGTTTAGGTAGGACATCCTCAGCCATACGTGCCATGGCCTGCCCAGTTCCCTCATATCCATGGAGGGTTGTTGAGGCAACTACTCTGCCACTTCTCCATGAGAGTCTTTTTAGCCTTGCAATACCAATACTAGCTGCCTCATCAACTACAAGGAGTCCAGAGGGCTCAGCGTAGCTAGGCTCTTGGTGTATAACTCTAAACCATGCGCCTTTTACCGTTGAAATACACTCCTTTATCTTCTCAACCTTGAAATTAATATTGCTGGATTCTAGGCCCCTTATAAGGCCACGGAAGAAGCTCTCAAGCTGGCAAACATCTGGCGCTACAACATGTACTTCGCCGACAAAGCCACGGATTACCCCTAATGCGACAACTAAGCCTAACACGAAACTTTTTCCTCTACCTCGATCACCTACTACAAGAAGGCTCCTTAGCTTCCCCGAGTACAGTCGTGTTGCTGCCTCGATGACGCGTAGCTGGTCGCTAGTCGCGACGAGCTTTACTATATGGCTGGGTGCTCTCGCCCACTTCTTCTCAGGCCTAGGGGGCGTCGGCGCCTTCCCGCTCGGCTCACGATATAAGTATACGCTATTTCTGTCTGCGTCAAACCAATAGATGACACGTGCTTCGCTTAGCGATTTGACCAAATACTTCTTCCAACCACCTGTTCCGCCAGGCACACCCGGGTTCCATGACTCGAGAGGCGGAACTACCAGGATAAGAGCTCCTCCACTCCTTGGGACGCCTATTAAAGCCGCTAGGAGGTTCGGTCTTAGCAGGCCTTTAGTACTAACGATAACGTAGTCTGCCTCTCTGCCCAGCAAACGTTCTATTGATCCTGGACCAAACACCTTGCACAACTCTGGCTTTGCAACTTCACTTTTGGGTGCAATAAGCATACATGAGTTACTAAAAGTTGAGATAAGATTGACTACTCTTCTTACAATTTTGTTTAGATCGTGCGTATGGATAATAACTAGCCCTCTAAATGATGTAGACCTTAGCGCTAAAAGTAACTCCTCAAGCTTTCTCCAAACATCTCCATGCATAGAGCCTACTCCAGCTAAGAAGACTCTGACTCAGCTACTACATAAGGCTGGTCTTCTCGAGTATGCCAGCTTCTTCGGGACAAGATATAACTTCCCAAGAGAAGATAAGAATAGTATTAGAGTAGGATAGCATAGTGGAGGTGAGAACTTGTGAGCGAGCAACCCATAGCAAGACTCTTATCGGTTAGAAAAACGAGTGAGGGGCTCTATGAGGTCGAAATAGAGGTTAGGCTCGGAGAAAAAGGAGGTGTTATAAAAACAAGGAAGATATTAAGAGAGCCTGTACGTGCTACAGCTAGAATATCTGGGGACTACTTGTTAATTGAGCTTGGCGATAAAGAGGGAAAACCCATAGCAACATGTTGTATACATAGGGGACACATAGAGAAAGGCTGCTTGGACTGTCCTAGCCTGATATACCCACCAAAATAGACGTTGTAAAATGAAGGCTCGAAGCTATGGAGTAGCAGAAGTAATCTTATACCCTAGCCGCTATAGTTAAGACATTGTAGTGGAGGCCCTAGGTGGGCCTAGGGCCCCGCCCCGCTGACTGGGCCGTGTCTCCGGCCCGGGGAGGGTGTGAAGCGGGGACCGGCAAGGCCGGTATAGTTTTCTCACCATACTTAGCTAAGCTGCGTCTCTGGTGAGTTTATGTCTTGGCGAAAGTGGTCATATTGGCTGGCGGTTTTGGTAAGAGACTACGGCCGTTAACCATTGATAGGCCAAAGCCTCTTGTGGAGGTTGCTGGGAGGCCTATCATAGAGTGGCAAATACTTCATTTTAGAAGCTTGGGTTACACTGATTTCGTTATTCTTGCGGGGTATAAGTGGGAGAAGCTTGTTGAGCATTTGGGCAGTGGGAGAAGGCTTGGTGTTAAGATAGCTTATGTAGTTGAAGACGAGCCTTTGGGAACTGGTGGAGCTATAAAAAATGCATCCCATATACTTGCATCAGAGGACCATTTTATAGTCGTTAATGGCGATATAATAACTAACCTTGATGTAAACCGTCTTGTTGAGAGGCTCAAGGCAGATAGGCAAGTTATTGGCGTCATAGCACTTGTTCCTTTACGAAGCCCTTATGGTATAGTTGAAGTTGATGCGGACGACAAGATTTTAAAGTTTATTGAGAAGCCAACACTCGACTACTGGATAAATGCTGGTGTCTACGCCTTTAAGCCAGAGGTTCTTGAGTGGCTTCCCGAGAAAGGCGATATTGAGCGTAAGGGCTTTCCCGAATTAGCTGAGCACGGTAGACTCATGGGTGTGCGTTTTCATGAAGTCTTCTGGCGTAGTATTGACACCATTAAGGATGTTGAAGAAGCGGCTAGACAGCTCCAGAGGATGAAGTGGGCCAAGGAGCTATCTGGCTCAGAGATCCAAATGCGTTCAATTTAACTATTTATGTGAAAGTTTCTCGTTTATGCGTACCTTAGGGGATTTTCCTTAATTTATTAGCTTGCTACCTTATTATAGCACATAGCTATATAAATCCTCTATTTTAGCCGAAGCTAAGATGGGTAATTACATTAGAGAAGTAATGCGGTTGCTACTATCTTGTAAGCTTGTTGGTGTATGATCTTGTCTAAAGTTGGTCATGATGTTGCCAGGGGTATATACTTTTATTCATGTATAAACTGTGGAAGGCCTGTAGGGGATGATAGGCTCTACATGGGCCTTGTCTGCCCCCAGTGTCTCGAAGAGAGGATACCTGTTGAAAGTATAATAGATGTAGCTGATAGACTTGAGAAGCTTGGTAAGCTTAATCCTGCCAGTCCTCTTTCACACTACTCGAGAGTTGAACGTGAAGCTCAGCAAGTTGAGGCGTTATTCGAGAAGATCATGGGTTCTAGGCTCTGGAGTGCTCAGCGCACATGGGTTAGGAGAGTACTGAAAGGAACTAGCTTTGCTGCAATTGCTCCTACGGGTGTAGGAAAGACAACATTTGGGATACTTATGGCTATATACTTTGCTTATAAGCATCACAACAACCTTCTTGAGCAAGGAGAGAAATATAGAAGCTACATTGTTGTGCCAACAACCCCGCTTGTACGTATGGCTGAGGAGAAAGCTGTGAAGTTTGCTGATGCCGCAGGCATACCAGCACATATAATCGCTCTGCATTCTAGGCTTTCGCAAAAGCAAAGGCGAGTATACCTAGAGAAGATAGAGAATGGTGATTTTGATATTCTAATAACTACTGCACAGTTCATGATACGTAATGCTGAATGGATAGCAAAAGCTTCAAAGAAGTGGGACCGACCCGGGTTCCGCTTTGTCTTTGTGGACGACGTAGATGCCGTATTAAAGAGCGGCAAGAGTGTTGACGCGACGCTGCGCATTGTTGGGTTTGATGAGGATGTTGTCCAGCTTGGATGGGAGCTTATGAGGCTTCAACGGAGTATCGTCTTTGAGGGTATGAGAGCGCAACAAGTCTTCAACGAGAGGTTGAGAAGGCTAAGAGAGAGGAAGAGGAGGCGTGGTGCACGTGTTACAGCAGAAGAGATAAGAGAGCTTAGACGTGAGATTTTTGCTGAACGCTTAAAGCCGCTCTATGATAGTCTTCGTGAGATTGAACACAAAATAGTTGTTGCACGGAATAAGGCTGCTGTGCTAGTTGTTAGTAGTGCTACTGGGAGGCCTAGAGGCTCACGGGTCAGACTCTTCCAGGCATTACTAAACTTCCAAGCTGGAGCAACAAGTGAGGCAATAAGAAACATAGTTGACGCTTATACGTTTCCTGGCCCAGAAAGCCTAGATGTAAAGGTTGTTGAAATTGTTAAGCGTCTAGGCAGTGGCGGCCTTGTATATGTGCCTCTCGACAAGGGTTCAAGCTATGCCGAGAAGCTTGCTGAAATATTGCGTAACCATGGTGTAAAAGCTGAAGCGTTTACTTCAAAGAGCCAGGAGGCACTAGATAGGTTTAGGTCTGGCGAAGTAGACGTCTTGGTGGGTGTAGCGGTATACTATGGAGTAGCTGTTAGGGGTCTAGATATACCAGAAAGGGTAAGGTATGCTGTTTTCGCGGGCATACCACGCCACAGGTTTAGTGCAAGATTCGAAGAACCACACCCGTTAAGTATTGTCCGGGCACTAGCTGTACTCGCAGAGTATGGGCCCAGGGATGTACAAGAACAAGCTCAGCCAATGCTTGGTAGGTTAAGAAACCTACTTAGACGTTTAAGTCAGGCGGCTCTTGCCAGAGTTGCTGAAGAGATTAGAGAGAACAAAGTTGAAAGCGATGCAGCAAGAGAGTTTGCCCGGGCACTAGAATGGATAAGGAGTATACTCAAGAGAAGCGATGTATGGGAGGCTCTCGAGAAAGCAGATGACATTGCTGTTGTGAGAGAAGGTGATAAAGCGTTCATCCTTGTGCCAGATGTCGCAACATACATCCAGGCATCGGGTAGAACTAGTAGGTTATTCGCCGGAGGCATAACGAAGGGGCTAAGTGTCGTCGTAGCTGACGACCATAGATTACTCAACGGCCTAATGAGGAGAACACAATGGCTAGTAGATGCCGAATGGAGGAAGTTCGAAGAACTCGACCTCCCCAGCCTCTTAAGGGAGATTGACAGCGATCGTGAACGCGTAAAAGCAATAATCGAGGGAAAGCTGAAGCCTGAATTCATGGAACTCGTCAAGACCGCTCTACTCGTAGTAGAGAGCCCAAATAAGGCGCGAACAATAGCTAATTTCTTTGGCAAACCTTCAGCTCGCCAAATAGGCCCGCTAAGAGTCTATGAGGTCTCGACAGGAGACTACGTACTACTTGTAGCAGCAAGTGGCGGCCATGTATACGACCTCGTAAAGCCTCCAACCCCCAGGGACATAGTTGAACCGAATTGGCTCCTAGACATACTCTATGGAAGTGTCGAAGAGTATGACTGGAAACTGGCAAGAAACGTGCATGGCGTACTAGTGAGCCCTGCAGGTAAGAGACGATACCTTCCTCTCTATGGCCCTCTTGCACGCTGCCTTGCTTGCGGCCATCAGTGGGCTATATCGCCAGAAGAGTACAACCCGGTGACTGGTACGGGGGAACTTAAGTGCCCTGTCTGTGGCTCACCGCTAGTTAAGAATAGTTGGGAGATAATTGAGGCACTACGTGACATTGCTAGCGAAGTTGATGTAGTGATGATCGGGACGGATCCTGACACCGAAGGAGAAAAGATAGGTTATGACGTTGCAAGCCTAATAAGGCCAATGGCCAAGAGTCTCGTACGAGTAGAATTCCATGAGATAACTAGAAAGGCCATACTTGAAGCAATACATAACCCGAGGCCATTCCTCGAAAACCTTGTCGAAGCACAAATAGTGCGTCGGGTCGAGGATAGGTGGATAGGATTCACGTTAAGCCCTCTGCTTTGGAGGAAGTTCTGGCCACAATTCTGTAAGTGGCGTCTTGCAGAGACAAGACGTAGTATGTTACGTAGGCTACGTACAGCTAATGCTATGCTGAATGCTATTGAGAAGTACGGCAACCTAAGGGGGGAGTGCGATAAACCCAACTACAACCTTAGTGCTGGTCGTGTGCAAACCCCTGTGCTCGGGTGGATAGTTAAACACACTATTGGGAGTAGATATCTTAGAGTGCCACTTTGCAGGTTCACAGCTAGAGGCCCAGGTGACGCTGAGCTAGCTGTTGAAGTTAGAGGGGACGAGTTAAGCAGCGAGATACGTGAGGCTTTAGAGAAGACAGAAAAGCTCGTCAATGAAGCCCTAGAGAAGCACGAAGTGTTAGAGAAACTTGAGGAGCTAAGAAAGCTTAGGGCAGAGAAGAGGAAGATAATAATAGCAGTCAACGATAAGATAAAGAAGCTAATTAGTGATGGCAAAATAAGAATCATAGTCGAAGACGTATCAGAAGAAGAAGTTGAACTTAAGCCTTTACCGCCATTCACAACTGATTCGATGCTTGCTGAGGCAGCTTCAAGGCTAGGCCTATCAGCTCCTGATGCCATGAGGATTGCCCAGGACCTTTTCGAGTTAGGTCTCATAACTTACCATAGAACAGATAGTACACGAATAAGTGATGCAGGAATAGGTGTTGCAAGAGAATACCTACACTACAAGTACGGCGATGAGAGGCTTGGAGAGGTATTCTATCCGCGACACTGGGGTGCAGGAGGAGCACATGAGGCTATTCGCCCAACACGGCCTATTGATGCAGAGAAGCTTCGCCACCTCGTCGAAGAAGGAGCCATACAGCTAGCGAGACCACTTACACAAAGACACTATAAGCTCTATGACTTAATATTTCGCAGGTTCATAGCTAGCCAAATGAAGTCAGCCAAAGTGCGTAGACAGAAGGCAAAGATAACACTAGTTGTGGAGGGCTTAGAGAGGAAGCCCAAGAGGATAGCAAAAGAAGTAGAAAAAATCATTGAAATCATTGAGGGTGGGTGGCTGGAAGTATACCCGGTGCTGCGTCTGGAGAGGCCTCTTGCTAAGGGTGAGTACTTTGTTAAGGAGGTATTATTCCGCATATGGAGCCCCCAACAGCTTCTCACACAAGCGGAAGTGGTAAGGATGATGAAAGAGAAGGGCATAGGCAGGCCAAGCACGTATGCAAAGATAATAGAGACCTTGCTGAGAAGAGGATACGTGGTATCTAGTGGTAGGGCTGGAAGTCTTGTGGCTACAAAGCGGGGCATAGGCGTATACGACTTCTTAATGAAAAGGTTTGGCGAGATAGTCTCAGAAGAGACTACAAGGAAACTACAAGAAATAATGGATAAAATAGAGGAAGGAGCACTGTACTATGAGGATGTACTGGACGACATAAAGGATAGCCTTAAAAGAGCTCTTCACTCGCATCAATCAAGCCTAAGCACTGAGGAGGCTAAGCAACTGTTCCCAGTTGAGTAGCACCTTGGGGAATGAAGCTTCTCAGTACTTTTAATTAGTATTACTATCTCAAAACAATACATATTTATCACATTACAACATAGAGCCTTGTACCAGGAAGAAGTCTTACACACTTGCAATAACCCTCAAGGAGTAAAATCCTACCACAACTCAATTACTACACCACATTGGGGGCGTATAAAAGTGCCTATTACAGTAGCTCTCATCCATATGAGGCTTAAGCCTCTCGCAAAAAGATCTAACCTTGAGAAGGCGCGAAAACTGGTAAAGGATGCAGCGATGAAGGGTGCAAGACTCATAATACTACCTTCATTTGTCAATGTTGGCCCATTCTTCCTGTACTATCCACGTAACAGAAATCGTACAATAACCCGCAACCAAGCCGAGCGTATACCAGGCAGTACTTATGAGTATTTATCCATGGTTGCAATAGAGAATGGAGTCTACATAATAGCAGGCCCCATACTTGAGAGAGCTGGCCCCAAAATCTTCCTTACAACAATGATAATAGCCCCAAACGGTAGTCTAGTTGCACGATATAGGAAACTTGCAAGTAACGGCGTTGACGAGGATTTGGGCATAAGTCCTGGCCGTGGCGTGCTAGTATTCAATGATCTAGGTAGGAGCATAGGCATAATGTCAGAAGACGACATTTACTACCCAGAAGTAGCCCGAAGCCTCCTCTTAGAAGGCGCAACAGCATTTATAGTCACGCTTAGACCCGGAGATAGCGTGAATAAGATTAAGCTAGCATTGCTGGCAAGAAGTATGGAGAGTAATGTCCCAGTACTAGCTGTTGGAAGCGTATTTGAAACCGTTGACAACGTTATTGACGTGCCAACAATGGTTATAGACCCTAATGAGGGTATTGTCGAGGAGATCAATGAGCCAAAAGACACATTCCTCTTGGTTGAAATGGTTGACCAGCCAAGCAACATTAAAGACATAATGGAGGCTGGACTACGGGCCAAGACACTTGCAGGCATATATTGTAAAGTGGCAAAAGAGAGTCTCATAGAAAACCTTGTTGGGAGATATAAGTCATTGTCTACGAAAAAATAGTTTAATATAGATAGGTGCATGGAGACGTATTGAACGACTTTATGTAGACTTTACGCAAGCTTAGTAGTCCATAACCAGCTAATAATCCTAGACCTCTTTACACTACGTAAACCTAGGCCAGAAGCAATATAGCTCTTGACCTTAGGGCATACACGTGAGTCAATCCAGATTCCAGCTAATGCATTGAATCCCAGCTTCCCAGCAATTAATGGGTGGAAGCTAGAAGTTGCTCCAACAAGAAGACGCAACCTAGCAGAATGTGCAGCCCTTATTTCCTCAATGGTATGTTCAGCGTCAAGTAGGCTACTACCAGAGAAGATTACTACGCTGGCCTTCTCAATTTCTTCAAGTATCCTGGCAGAGTCACCTGGTATTGTGGGAAAACCGTCAAGCTCTGCTCTGTGCAGAAGCTCTTTGCTGAAGTCAGAGACAAGTACTCTGGCTCCTAACTTCTTTGCATCAAGAGCTATTCCCCTCATGTATCCTAAAACTACAACGTAGTCGCCTCTTTCTACACCTAACACACTAAGAAGACTCTGATCTCTCCTAAGAACGCGCACTTGTGCTGTCTTTGTTGAGGCTAGCCATGCGGCTGTAGCAGCATTAACTGCTGCAATAGCAAGTGCTGCTATGTAGCTATTCCTCTCGCGCTCAATGCGCCTAACGAGGCTCCGTGGAGTTTCCTCCAGCAGCCTTAAAGGATACCGTGGTCTATCTCTTCTCCATAGGGGAGTTAAGCTTACACCACACCACCCATCTTCAAGTTCCACATACGTCCTTTTGACTCCTATGAAGGCTTCTACGACTCTCTGCCCAGCCCATGTGCGTAAAGGGCTGTTGAGGGCCTCAAAGAGGGTCTTAGCTATGATTTTCCAGGGACCTTCCACTACTCCGCAACCTCTCCCGTAAAGGGTTCATTGGCGTGTACCAATACATTTGCCTCGTTAGACTCAAGTTTTAGTGGTGTTTTGATCCATACAACTCTCTGTGGGAATGGTATTTCTATACCCTCTTTATCTAATGCCGACTTTATCTCAATGAGCATAGAGCGGTACACCTCTAGCCACTTCCAGCTTGGCACCCAGAAGAGAGCTACAAGCTCTATAGCGCTTTCACCTAAGTTGTCAACGTATACAATGGGTCTAGGTTCAGCAAGTACTAGAGGATGCGATTCTAAGACATTCTTGACAACATTAATAGCTCTCTCTAGGTCTGTATTATAGCTCACACCTATGCGGTACTCTAATCTTCGTGCTACAGTACGGTGGAGATTCACTATGGTAGATTTAAATATGTCTTCATTTGGTATCCTCATAATCCTACCATCTATTGTCTCTATCCTCGTAGAGAAGATGGTCACCTCCGTGACTCTACCTATTATGCCAAGACTTGGGAGCTCAACTATTTCGCCTGGCTGAAGTGGCTTGTCAATATATAGGAAAAGGCCACTGAAAAAGTTTGATGCCACAGTCTGGGCTGCAAAACCAAGTGCTACGCCTATTAAGGTTCCAGCAAACGCAAATCCTGTAACATCTATTCCCGCTAGCGCGAGACCAGAAAGAGCTGCTAATATTATTATGAAGTAGTAGGCTATCTTGCTGGCTAAATCGGCTACATTAGGTGGAAGCCGGCTAAGTAGCAACGTCCTTTTTATCATTCTCTTAACAAGCATCGCTAAAAGTATTCCAACAGCAACTACAGCTAAGAATACAAGTGTTGCGTATAAGCCGTAGCCGAGACTCGATATGAACTTGTCTATAGCACTCCCAACTGAGCCCAGAGGAGAGGCAGACTCGTTTGCCGATTGTGCAAGTGCATTCTGTGGCACTGCTGTCCACCGTTATGGCTCATATTCAGATACTTGACCAAGCAACGTCTAGTAGCTCTTCGTAGTGTGTAATGTGTATACCCAGGTACGAAGCTGTAAAAGCCCCTTGCCTCATCCTAAGGACTACACCTACTCCTAACACACCACTCAACAAGTTCTCTTATTGCATCATAGGATGATGTCCATGCAAACCTTTTCACAAACTCATACTTACTCCTTATCTCGTACCTATCATGTATTATGGTCTCTCTTCCAGCTAACAGCGCTAAGAGAGTAGAGGGGACAGGAAGCATTATGAGGGGTTTCTCGCCGAGTTCAGCCATAATCATCCTATGCAGTTCACCAAGACTTGTCCTCCAAGGAGCCAAATGAATCCATAAACATTCAAAATCTCTTAGATTAAATAGTACTTCTCTGACAAATCTAAAGACGTCACGTGCTGGCGTCATATGAATTCGGATATTAGAGGAAAGAAGAATCCTCCTTTTAGCCAAACCTAGTAACCGCTTCCACTCGGGATGATAGGCCCCTTTACCTAGAACAAGGCCTAAACGAAGAATAGCAATCCTATTTCCTGTCCCACAATGCTTTAGCACCTCCTTTTCTCCTTCAGCTTTAGATTTTCCAGGCAAGCTCACTTGCTGAAAGCACTCAAGGTGCCTTTCTTCCTCAAATACGACACTGTTACTACTACAGAAAGCAGGATTGCCTAAAACTAAAGTACTGCTCACGTACACAACAAGTGATCCACGACAAAGTCTAGACACAGCCTTAGTCCAAGTATGTGGCACTATGGCATTTGCTTCATAGAGGCTACGCCATTTTCCCCTTATCTTCCCGACAAGTAGGTAGACAATATCTGGACACTTGATTTCAGACAAGTATCTCACAGCTATTTTTTCATCAGCTAAGCTAGGTAGTTCACTAATGTCAGCACCAACATTCTTTGCGAACTCTGTTATTCTTGGCCTTTTAATGATACTCCTTTTGAGCGTTACAACGACTATATGGTCTCCATGTTTAGAGTGGTACTCTAGGCCATTTAAGCCCAAATACCCAATACCACCAACGAATAGTACTCTCATACAGATTCCTCCATAACAATAAGAAGTTGAATAACAGAAGAAATAGCTTAAAGTACGCAAGTTAAATAAGTGTTAAATGGGCAGCCCACCCGCCTGACAGCCCGGGAGACCCGGGCAGAGTGATGGCGGGGTCCACTGGGCGGCACCTAGTCCCTCTCTGTCTTCTTTAAGTGTGTTGCTATGTGCAATTAAGGCGCTTTAAAACAACTTCAATTCCTTCTTGAACTATGTCATGCGTTGACTTAAGTAGTACAGCAACAGTGTTCTCAAGTGTATTGTGAAAGGTTGACTGTGTAATGACTGTGTAGAGATTATGTTGTACATCTCCTAGCTGGACTATAAATACTATGTTTGGCTCCCCCTCACTATGTACATAGTCTTTCAAAGACATAGCTGTACTAGTCTCAAGTAAGGCTATGTATTCATTACCTTTCTCTAAGGCGATAAGCTTAACTATACTTTCAGGACAATGTATACGCATAATAGCGATGCCTTGCTCGCTTTCGTCAACGACTAACTCGTATTTCAAACCCAGGCTTATGAGAGTATTACTAATCTTCCTTAAGAAGGCATTGTATACAGCCTTGCCCGCCGATACTTTCTTGTCTTCAAACACGTTAACACTAGCTAGCAATCTCAGGAATGTAAGTACATACATACCATAAACCGTAATAGAGTATAGAATTTTGTCATCAACCTCTTCTTTTTTAAGAAAATTCAGTGCAAGTAGGGTGTCTTCAACATATAGTTTAAAACTTCTTGAGTTAAGGTTTGCATATTGCATTATATGAGTCTTACGTGCCCTACCAACTTTTGCAAGAAAATCTAAAATTTTAAATATGATTTCGATCTTGGATCGCCTGCGATGGCTAAACTCTTCGCCTATAAACCATGTTCTTTCAAGATTATTCATTGTGTTCCACTCAATAATATACTTCTAAGGGGTATACACACATGAATAAAATCAAAGAAATCAAGCCACTAGCCTCTCCTATTTATGGATTCTTTGTAGTTGGTATTAAATGTTGGGTTTGAAAGTGGGTTTAGCGTGCTGCATTATTAGGCGCTAATCCTCTAACTAATATAGTGGGTGCAGAAGAGTGCCTGTAGTGGTTGAGGCCATTGATTTACGTGGAAAGGTAGAAGGTTGTGGGTTAAACCCTATGGTTAAATTGTTGGAGATTCTGCGTGATTTAAAGCCGGGTGAAGCGATAGAGGTTGTTGGTGAGGAATCTGTTGCTCCATATTCGTTCCTAGAGGATGTTGCCCGGAATCTTGGTGCAAAGATTACTATTAAGGAGAAAAAGGGTGAGTTCTACAGAGCGTTAATATATAGGGAGTAGTTGGTTCTCAGACTGAATTGGCGATTGTTTTTAAAGCAGTTATGAGCTTCTCTATGTCTTCCTTGACATTGTATAGGTAAACACTCGCTCGTACTGATCCTCTATTAAAGCCTAGCCTCTCGTGCAAGGGTTGAGCACAGTGGAACCCGCTTCTGACAGCTATTTTGTGTTTGTCTAGCATATAGGCTGTCACATGGGGGTCTTGCTTGCCTAGGACGAACGACACTATACCTCCACGCTTCTCTAAGCTTTTTGGCCCAAGTATCCTTAACTTGTCTTCTAGCCCCTCCTCCTTCAATCGTTTAAAGAAATATCCTATGAGTTCTACTTCATGTCTATAAATGTTCTCCATGCCTATTCTTTCAAGGTATTCAACAGCTTTTGCAAGCCCTATTGCTTGTGCTATAGGTGGTGTACCAGCCTCAAACTTCCATGGAGGATCTTCCCACACAATCTTGAAGTCTTTGCCAGTGTAACTGACAGCTTTTATCGCACCTCCACCAGGGAATGCTGGCTCAAGCTCTTCAGCCAAATCTTTTTTTATGTATAGTACGCCTATTCCCGTTGGCCCGAGCATTTTATGGCCGCTAAACGCAAGCATGTCAATGCCCAAAGACCTAACGTTTACAGGTAGATGGGGTACTCCCTGTGCACCATCAACAACTACTATTGCTCCAACGCTGTGAGCTAACTTGCTTATGCGTTCAACGTCGTTTATTACGCTACTGACATTACTCATTAGTGTTACAGCTACTACTCTAGTCTTCTCAGTCACAGCTCTCTCCATATTATCCCACAAAAGTCTACCATTGTCGTCAACGTCAGCTACTTTAACTTTTGCACCTGCTATTCGTGCTATGCGAAGCCAGGGAAGAATATTACTGTGATGTTCCATGCGTGTAAGAACTATTTCACCCTCACGTAAATGATCTAGTAGAAGATTTGCAGCCATGTTTAAGGCTTCAGTAGTACCCTTCACAAACACTACTTCATTCATTTCAGCACCTATGAACTTTGCTACCTTCTCATGCGCCTCTTCGTAAAGCTTACTGGCCTCCATGCTGAGCCTATGTATTCCACGGTGGACATTAGCGTTACTCTTCTCATAGAATTCTCTTATGGCTTCAATTACTTGTCGTGGCCTCTGCGAGGTGGCAGCATTATCAAGGTACACGATGTCAGTGTTAGTGAGTATGTGAAAGTCCCTTCGTATTTCGTAAGGATCGTATCCGCTCATTATTATTCAGCCAGTTTCTAGAACGTAGAGTAGCCTCAGACTAATAGGCCTACCTTTAATGTGCAAGAGCTTGATGCGTTTAGGTACATGCTTTGCATTGTTGATATTGGTTCTGCATAAGTGCAAGAGATTTTATGTAAATCTCTAAACATGCATTGCACTATGGTATGTTAGTTCAAGGAGCACAATAAATAAATTTCTTAGGTGCTTACTGTGGGTATATGGCTTGAAAGTCTTGTCAAACATTATTGATCAATCAGAATTACTACTACCAAAAATACTAGCAGTGCTTGGCTTAATAGTGATGTTAGTGGGTTCTTCAAGTATTGGGGCAAGTATTATTGGCGTGGTATTGTACCTTGTAGGCATGTACATGATTGCTGATAAGTTAAATAATAGGGATGTCTTTCGGTTTGCATTACTATCTAGTATAGCACTAGCGGTTGGACTAATCATAGCTGCGATCGTCATGGGAGCAGGTGCGCTATTAGGGTTCCTTACATTGCAACCTGGAGTAGCTCTAGGTACTATGATAGTTGCGCTAATCATAGTATATATAGCGATTTTAGCCACCGGCTGGTTCAAGAAGCGTCTTATGGAGCAGATTGAGCCTCATACAGAAACTACTGTGGCTGCATGGGCTGGGAGACTGTATTGGTGGGGTGCAATACTGACAATAGTCATTATTGGTTTACTGCTAGTGTTTATCGCAATGATACTTGAAATTATTGCTATAGCATTGCTCAAGTAAATAGGAATATATGAACTCGGACACAAGTTAAAATAACTCCATGCTTTTCTACTAAAGACCTATCTTTCCCAATTCTTAGTACTTGGAGTGTTGAGAGCAGGCTAGATAGGGGGCTAGCTGTCTAGATAGTTTGGGCGGCTCTTGACTGAGGATAGGAGGATAGTACGGGCTATGGTACGTGTACGTGTAGAGGCTGAAGTTAGGCCTACAGAGGATTTAGAGAAAGTTAAGAGGGCAATACTTAATGTGTTTACTCCAGATTCTCTTGAAGTAGTGGATCTAGGCAATGAATACAAGCTCGTTGTAGCAGAGGCTTATAGTCTGCGTGGACTAGTGAAGCTTCATGAAAAGCTTAGGCTTGAGCGCATACTCGATGCCGCACGCAGCTACTTGCTTAAAGGCATTGACAAAGGGGTTCTAGTGTTCAAGCTGAATAAACAAGCCGCATATGTAGGAAGAATAAGTTTTGTGGACATGGATGCTGAAGCTCCACTAGGACCAATAGTATTTACTGTAGAGGTAGGCGATCCGCGGGCTGTTGTTGAGTGGCTCACACCGCCAACACGCATGGGCCGCCCAGTATATGAGAGGCCTATGCCTCGCGAATCTTAGTGTCTCTCTTGCCTAAATTACGTAAACACCGCCTTATTTATGTCTCACATTACCTTATACAACATAATATCTTTATTGTTCTTCTAAAATAACGGTATATTCCTATCGATTAGTGGTATGAATGAGTAAAGGGTATTACACGAGTACACATGTCCTCGTCTCGTTTATGCCCTCTGTAAGCACTAAAACCTCTTTTAGGGAGTAAAGAAATGCCTTCAGTTAGAGTAGAGACTATTGTTTATGAAGAACAGTACTGGCGTCGCGTCACTGCTCTAGCTAGCGATCTACGCTACGCTGTACTTGCTAAACTTGCATCGTCTCCAATGACTCTACATAGGCTTTATGAAGATCTTGTCAGCGCTGCTGAACATGGCTTATTGCCAGAATATCCGACCCTAATGGATGTTGCCGAGCTAGTTGGACTATATAAAAGACTTGGACTAGTTGAAGAAGGTGCTTCTGGCGTATTGTACGTTGTTGTAGAAAGGATACCCAACTCTGTTAAACCTATATTAGATGAGTGGAGCTTAAAACTCGATATATTAACGGAGAAGAGACTTATAGAAGTTACAGCTTAACAGTAAACTGTAAATGATGGTGTCTCCCCTCGGACAAGAGCCTTTAACAGTTTTTGTACCTTTTCCTGGAAATCTGACACATCGCCTTCATTAACTAACATGTAGTCTGCGAGAGCTATAACAGAGCCTATTCCAAAACTTAGCTCTGTAAGGTCTCGTGCAACAAACTCTTCCCAAGTCTCAGGGTCGCCTGGCCGTTGCCTTCTTCTTATGCGCTCAAACCTTGTTCTCGGTGATGCGTGGACAGCAACTATCACAACATCACCTACCTCCTTAAACGCATTTACTTCAACTAGACTTCTCACACCATCGATTAAAGCTATATGCGGGTTATCTTCCATGAGACGTTCTAATACCCTTCTTGCAATAATATCTTCACCGTACAAGCGCCTAAGCTCACTGGCTACACGGTTAAGGTTTTCCGGTGTATGTGCCAACCCTCTTCGTGTCGCTTCCTCCCTTACAATATCGCCCATGACGTACGTCTTAATATTAAGCTTCTTAGCTATTTTAGTGACAATAGTCTTGCCGCTACCAGGCATGCCGACGACAAGTATGAGGCGCCGCTTCACACTAAGCCCACGTGAGTGCTAGCTATACATAGAGAATGGGTTTTGAAGCCTACGCCTCAAAAGCTTAGGATATGTGCCCGATTAGCTCTACACTACCTTTCACAACAAGCGTAGCCCTTGAATAGTTTTGCCTCTCTACTAGTTAAAGCTCTATCTTGTCAAGGAGATCATCAAGCAAGCCAAGTTCTGGGAATTCTAATACTCCAAGTTCCTCTGCTAGAACATATGGTCTAATCTCTTGAAGAGGGATATCCTCACGTAGTATAGGCGATAGATATGTTTCTGGGCTTAAGCTAACAGTAGTCCCTGTCTGGTACTGGCCAACAGCAGGCAATACTATTAACGTGGCGTTAAGACGGGGGTACGGTGCTGTAAGGAAAGCAGGCAGTTTAGCTATAAAACCGAGTTTATCTCTTAGTCTAAGACTGGGGTGTTCGTGCCCCATTATTACTGCCTTTATCGGGCTCCTATACTCTCCCCGTGGCCTTTTATGCCCGTGTATGATTAGTATGCCGTCTATAAATAGCTCTTCGACAAGCTCGACATCATAATCTCTCGCCACGAGAATAAGGTAGTTGTCATGGTTGCCACGGACAACAGTAGCCCTCACATTCCTCCGTCTCAAATACTCAAATACTTCACGGAGTTCGCGGCGTTCACTAGATAGTAGCCTAGAGAAACTATGCTTTACGTCTCCAGCAAAGATAACCCAGTCAGCCCCAGTCTCGTCAAGAGAGCGTCTTAAGACTTCAAGAGCACGCATAAGCTGTATCCTAGGTACATAGTAGCCTTGTCGTGCAGCTTCCTCCTCAAAGCCTAAATGAAGATCGGCAAGTACGACTGCACGTAGACTCCTTATGTACACTGCTGGAAGACTGTGTATGATCTCTACTCCTGGTGCAAGCTCGTAAGTCACCCTTGTAAACCCCCAGAAGACAGTATTACTGCATCCTTCTTATCAGCTGATTCTATCTACAGTAAATAAAGAGTTAAATGCGGCTGGGTGCATCTGTGAGAAACTTACTTAATATGTTTGAGTGCATTAAATAACTATTCCATAAGTTGTATTGTTACACCTTAAACCCTCTTTGTTTCACACAACTAAGAAGCTCGTGGGAAACCCTCTCATAGTACCCACCGCTGGATAATACATAGCTTAATAGTCTCGAAGCACGTTCACCATACGTGCTTGCAACTCGCTCGCCTAAGTCTCTCTTCTCCACGTACTCATTCTCGGACACAAAAGCCTTTACTGGATGCCGTGGTTTAAGAGGGGGTTTCTCAGCTGGCTTCCCAACAGCAAGCCCTACAATGGGCACTACTAGTTCTGGCAAATCCAGTATTTCGGCTATCACACAAGGGTTAGAATAAAGTGCAACAAAGACTATGCCGTAACCTAATTCCTCAGCGGCAAGAGCAGCCCAGCCTGAAGAAATACCGACATCAAGAACGGCAACAATAAAGTGGCCGAGGGTGTAGTCTCCAGTGTTGACTCCTATGACCCTAGCTGCTTGCTCAAGCTTATAATAATCGACACTAAACACCATAAATACAGGAGCCTCTTCAACGTGTCGCTGACCTCCTGTAGCTTCAGCTAACTTTTTCTTTTTCTCAGGGTCTGTGACAATAGTGATTGTTACTGGTAGCAAATTCCATGAGGAAGGGGCACGTCGTGCTGCCTCAACAATTTTCTCAATGTCCTCTCTGGGTATAGGGTCTCTCGTGAACTTCCTTACGCTTACATGGCTACTAACCACACTTAGACACGAACCTTGCAAGGCATTGCCACCTCATACAGCGAGTAAACTGCTCTCCATTTACCTAGAAGTCATGCTGTGATAGTAGTGAGAAGCGTAGAACAGTAAAACTCTTTTCGATTGTAGTTATATGCGAGGGTTGTAACAGCTCTATGCGTGCGAGAAAAATCGTAGTAGAGGAGCTTGGGCTAAAGCTTTGGGGCTGGTATGGTAGGAGGCCAATTATACTAGTCTCAAAGCCCTTTCCTTTAATAGGCAATATAGCTTTTGGGGTCATAGACCGCGGAACGAACGTGCTCCAAGTCCGTCCAACAACAATATGTGTTCTTTCATGTATATTTTGTAGCGTTGACGCAGGCCCAACAACAAGGTGGAGACAGGCAGAGTACATCGTCCACCCTGAATGGCTTGCAGAATGGGTCCACCGCACTGCTGAGGAAAAGGGAGTTAGTATTGAAGCTTTAATTGATGGTGTTGGCGATCCTTTTACATATCCGTGGCTACCAGAACTAGTCAGACTTCTCAAGAGCAGTAACCTAGTTAGTAGTGTTGCAGCAGAAACTCATGGAGCTACACTAACCAAGAAACTTGTAGATAAGTTAGAAGAAGCAGGTCTTGATAGAATCAACCTTAGCATCGAATCCCTAAACAGTGGCAAGGCAAGAGTAGTAGCTGGAGCCTCATGGTATAATGTTAAAAGAGTCAAGGAGATAGCAGAGTATGTAGCAAGGGAGACTAACATCGACCTTCATGTTACGCCGGTATGGCTTCCAGGCATAAATGACGAGGATGTAGTTGAAATTGTTGAATGGGCCTACAGAATAGGGGCTGGCAAGAAGTGGCCTCCCGTAACTATACAAAAGTACATAAAGCATAGACATGGACGGCATCCAGCTAAAGTGAGAGAGGTTAGCTGGGAGGAGTACTGGAGTTGGCTCAAAAATCTCGAGGAGAGAACAGGTAAGAGGCTACGGTGGGACATGGATGAGTGGGGTATGAAGTATTCACCTAGAGTGAGGCAACGTTTAAGAAAGGGGCAGACTGTTAAGCTTCAAGTAGCTGGTGCTGGGTGGCTTAAGGGAGAACTTCTAGCTATTGTACTTAATAGTGATAGAAATGTCACAGTTATTGGCGCTCGAGGATTACAGCCAGGTATGTTAACTATAGCTAGAATAATTGAAGACAAAGATGAGATATACATTGCACGCCCAGTTTGAGAAGTAGCTTCTAAATGCCTCCTCGATAACTTAGAGAGTGGGCGTATTTTAAAAAATCGTAAGGTAAGGTTTTAGTGCTCGCCCGCTTGCTTGTAGTGTTTAGCCTTGTGTTTCTATGCTTATGTAGCTAAACCTTGTGCCGCCATAGAATAGTGGGCCAGCATAGTTGTCTGAGTCGAGGTAGTCTGGAGCCCAGCCAACTATCCACACATCGAATTCGCCACGTTCCGTCTTTCCGAGTAGTGTTGGCCAGCTTAGAGCCTTAACTGATACTTTGAAGCCTAGCTGGCCCCATGTTTGCTGTAGTAGTGTTGCAACTTTTTCTCTCTGTGTGTTACCCTCGTTGTACCATATCTCAAAGCTGTACTTTGTTGGGTCAATACCGCTCTTCTGTATGAGTTCCATGGCTTTAGCCATGTCGAACTCATACTTTATGACTATGTCGTCGTTGTGGCCTGGGAATCCGGCGGGGAGTACACCGTAGAGCCTCTCTAGATAGCCTGCATATACTACCTCCTTTATTTGGTCGAATGGTATAGCATACATCAGTGCTTGCCTTACATAGACATTATTGAAGGGTTCCTTGTTTGCATTTGGCACAATAAACACTATTGTGGGCTCTAGCCCGCCTTCAACAACTATAATCTTAAAGTCTGTCCCTGGCATCTGGTAGTCACGTATGTCATCTAACCTGTCAAGAGGTATTGCACCAGTATCTGCCTGACCGCTCTTGAGTATTTGTATTCTTGCTACCTCGTCATTATTTATAAGGTATATCACTGTCCTATGTTTTGGCGCATCTGTTCCATAGAGTTCCTTCCATAGAGTCTTATTCCAGTAGTATGGGTTGTATTCTAGTATTATGTAGCTATCCTTCTTATACTCCTTTACATAGTATGGCCCGGTACCCACCGGGTACTGGTGTAAGAATATGTGTGTGGGGTCTTCTGAGCCTGGACTCACATACTTTACCCATGCTGCAGGGTTCTTTCCGTAGTCACTTGCTTTGAGTGCCTCCTCATACTTGCCTTGGAGTGGTTCAACATAGTCAAAGAGGTATTTCATTGGTATGACACTTAGGAATGGGTCTGAGAGTATGCTCAGTATTGCTGCATATGGTTGGTATAGTTTCAGCTTTACTACACCAGCTGTCTCGCCAGTGTATCCGAAGAAGCTTAGTAGCTCGTCGAGGCTCTTGGGCTCAATGGTCTTGCCCTTATAATCGGCGTAGAGGCCACCCTTAGCTAGTAGCTCGTTAAATTCCTCTTCTGTTAGTACTGCTGAGTTGTTAACATCTATAAACTCTGTTACCATCCAACTTGGATCAAGTCCTAGTCTTGCAACACGCCATATTGTGAAGAGTACATCTATGGCGGATATATCATAGGTCTTGTCGTGCCAAGGATCGTAGGCTTTTACACCGCCACGTATTACGAAGTACCACTCAGTTCCCTCCTCATTGTGTACCCATGCGACAGCAAGGTCAGGAGATACTTCCTTAGTTTCCTCCTTCCAGAATGTCACTAGGGTGTCACCAAGATTGTGCCAGATGGCCCAGCCGAATGTCTCATAGTCGGCTGCTGGGTCGAAGGTGTCTGGCCAGCCTATGGTCACAATCACATATGTGTATGGGTCGTTCTTGTATCCTCCAAGACCTATATCTATTGTTGGTGCATTATCGTCTTCCCAGAGTAGATCATACCTCTCGGCGAGTGTTGGGTGGTAGTATCGTCCGTGTAGCCAGCTCCAGTAATTGTAGACTAGCTTGTATTGGCCAAGCCAGAATATTGGTACCTCGTAGTTACTAAGCTTGTATACTGCCTCATAAAGTATCTCACGTATCTCGGGCCTTGTCTCTTTACGTGCGGCTATTATTAGCGCGTCAACAGTTGTGTTACGGTAAAATGCTGGGTTTATGTCAACAAACCCCATAGATTCCTCAATAGGCTTAGTTTTCTCTTTATCAACCTCATAGCGTACTATAACTAGTTTCTTCCCCTTAGTGTCTATAGGAGGTATCTCAACATCCCTAGGAGCAACGACAACTATAGCTTTACTAGTCTCAATAACTTTAACCTCTTTTGGTAGCTTTGGAGGTGTTGTAGTTGCTGTAGGTGTTGTAGTCTGTTGTGGTGTGGTTTTAGGTGATGTAGGTGATGTTGTCGGAGTTGTTGCCGGCGTCGTTTCAGTCTCTGTTTTAGATGGCGTGGGTGAGGTTGTAGGTTTTTGTGTTGGTGTAGTCGTCTCTGTTGCTGGTGACGTAGCTGGCGTAGTTTCTTTTCCGCGAGTTAGGAATATGGCTGCTGCAGCAATAACTATGATGAGCACGACTACGCCTATAATTAAGGTGGTTCTTTGGGCCATAACAGCTCACCTTGTTAGAGACTACCCTTTGTTGCTCCGTTTCGAAGAAGACAGGAAGAGATGAGGCATTATTTAAATTTGTCCCACTTTTTTCTCAAGTACTTTCAGTCTCTAGTTCTTCCTAAAAATGGGATAAACCTATTAATCCTCCGGAGAGAGCCTCCTTGGGTCGGGACGAAAAAGGCCACGTGTATAATGGCACTATACTAGTGCCATGAGGGTAAGAGGGATGGCCGATTTACGCAGATTCCTCATTCGCCGCTTTATAACATTCATACCAACACTGATTGGTGCTACACTGTTAGTCTACTTTGTTGCTGCAATAGTGCCTGGGAATCCTGCAAGACTATGGGCTGGCGGGGAGAAGGCTAGTGCTGAAGTTGTTCAGCGGATAATAGAGGAATACAAGCTTAATGAGCCATGGTACATTCAGTATTACTACTTCATGAAAATGGTTCTTACAGGCAAAGCCATAAGCCCAGTAACGCATACCAATGTATGGGCAGAAGTTCTTGACAGATTCAAGACTGTTACTCTCCCACTAACCTTGTTATCATTCATATTCATAATAGTTATAGGCATACCACTAGGCATAATATCTGCAATAAAGAAGGATACAGTAATAGACATGATTTTACGAATATTTGCTCTTACAGGAATCTCCATGCCTATTTTCTGGCTTGCATACTTGCTCATAGCTGCACTTACAGGCAGAGGCCTAGTAACTCTTGCAGGCTTTCCGATGCCCGATTATAGCATTACTGGTATCCCCCTCATAGATGGGCTCTTAAAGGGTGACTTCGAATACTTAAGTCAGCTCTTAAAACGACTTTGGCTTCCATCATTGCTCTTATCATATGCTGGTATTGGAGTTCTTGTCCGACTAGTAAGGAATAGTTTCCTTGATGCATATAGTAGTGATTTTGTAGATTTCATGATAGCCCGCGGATTCCCTCGGCGCAGAATGTACATCCATGTACTAAGGAATGCTCTCGCGCCCATTGTTACAGTACTAGGATTACAGTTTGGAGGGCTACTCGCTGGCGCTGTAATAACTGAGACCATATTCGGCCTACCCGGCATGGGGAGTTACATGATTCGTGCAATAAACAATTTTGATTACCTATCTCTAATGGCTGGCGTTCTCTATGTCGCCATAATATTCATGATTGTAAACCTTATCGTTGATATTCTCTATGCGGTAATCGATCCAAGAGTGAGATATTGATGGTGATGCAATGTGGCCGAAGAGGTCTATGAGAAAAAGGTATTGGACAGAATATCAGACGCTCTAATAGATGGACTAGTATCTATTATAGACAAAGTTAAGCCTGGATGGAGGGTTAAGAACCGTGGACGAATAGAAGAATGGAAGCTTATGCTCTATGCACTAAATAGGAGTCCTGTAGGGTTACTAGGCACAAGCTTAGTAGTTTTATTCATCATATTAGCTATAGCAGGACCATTTATCGCGCCAGTAAGCTATGATACACAAATAATATTCTGTGATCGTGATGCGCGCCTTGCTCCTCCAAGGACTACGGTTCAAATACCAGATAACCCATTTTGTAGGAAGTTGGGGCTTAAGCCCGGCAACTTCACGATGCTACTTGGAGGAGATGACTATGGTAGAGATCTGTGGAGTCGTGTCCTCTATGGTGCACGGACAAGCCTTGTTGTTGCAATAATAGTCATGGCTGTAGGTCCATGGATAGGTGTGCTGCTCGGCCTTGTAGCTGGCTATTATGGTGGGAAAATAGACGAGTTACTAATGAGGATCACTGATGTATTCCTCGTCTTCCCCGGGCTTATTCTAGCCATAGCGTTTTCGGCAGTTCTGCCGTATAGGATACAGGACGTACTCTCTGTGCATCCCTTGCTAGCTGATGTTATGAGGGTTCTCTTCGCTATTAAGCCGGAGAACGAGCCGCAACTTGCTAGCCTACTCTCAGTCATTGTTGCTCTTTGGCTTGTCTGGTGGCCCTTCTACGCCAGACTCGTTAGAGGAATGGTTCTAAGTGCAAAGGAGAACACCTATGTTGAGGCAGCAAAAGCTCTAGGTGTGCCGTCATGGAAGATAATGTTTAAGCATATACTACCAAACATAGCAGGCCCCATAATAGTGTTCTATACAATGGACTTTGGAGGCGTTATACTCACAGAAGCCGGGTTAAGCTTTCTTGGGCTAGGCGCTGTGCCTCCACTAGCTGATTGGGGCCGAATCATATACGATGGAAGTCGCTACTTCCCCGATGCGTGGTGGCTAGTATTCTTCCCTGGACTCTTCATATTCCTAACTGTGCTAGGCTTTAACCTGCTCGGTGATGCATTAAGAGACGTTCTTGATCCTAGAATGAGACGTAGCATAGAATTCAAGATTAAAAAGAGGGTTGTCGTGGAGGAGGTGAGTAGTGGGAGCTAATCGATGTAGAGACCCCATAATAGTCGTTGAAGATTTATATATAAACTTCTACACCTATGCTGGTATAGTTAAGGCTATTGATGGTGTGAGTTTCTGTATAGAACGTGGTGAGACTTACTGTCTAGTCGGAGAGACGGGTTGTGGTAAAAGTGTTACAAGCAGGGCTCTTACACGCCTAATACTGCCTCCTGGTAAGATTGAGCGTGGCCGTATACTATACTACCCAGAACCAGGTAAGGTCGTAGACATAATGAAGCTCTCTGAAGAAGAACTAAGAATGATTAGAGGCGATGAAATCACGTATATTTTCCAGGATCCTGGAACAGCTCTTGACCCACTGTATACTATAGGCTATCAGATCAGCGAAACAATGTTAGTGCATGGGTATATAAACAGAATAAAGGAGGGAATTAGTAAGGCCATCCAATTACTAAAGGAAACGCTAATACCAGATTCTGAGCAACGTGCCAAGTCCTATCCCCACGAGCTTAGTGGCGGCATGAAGCAGCGTGCCGTCATAGCCACAAGCTTAGCTAATAGGCCTAAGCTGATAATAGCTGATGAACCCACAACAGCATTGGATGCAACAGTACAAGCACAGATCATGGAGTTGCTTCGAAACCTAAAGAAACAGAGGGGGCTAACAATTCTCCTAATAACCCATAACATGGGCCTTGTCGCTGAGATGTGTGATCGTGTTGGAGTCATGTATGCTGGTCAGCTTGTAGAGGAAGCCCCCACAGAGGAGCTTTTTCAGAATCCTCTACACCCGTATACAAGGGCTCTACTACGAGCAGTGCCTAACCCGTTAAAGAAGATAGAAAAGCTAGAGTCAATACCTGGGACAGTCCCGAATCTCATATACCCACCGCCTGGTTGTCGGTTCCACCCACGCTGTGCACATGTCATGGATACTTGTAGGAGACAAAAGCCTATGTTCATACGAGTTGGAGATAAGCATTATGTGTCATGTTGGCTGTATTCTAGGAGGTGACTAGAGCATGGCTGGGGTAGTCACAGAGCACGTTCAAGGTGCTGACAAGGGTTATGATGAAGCTGTAAGAGAAGCATGGAGGTTTTTGCCGGGCGAAAAGCCCCTTGTTGTCTTGTATAGGCTTAAGAAGTATTTCCCCGTTAAAGGCCTCATAAGGGTTAAGGGCTGGGTTAGAGCTGTAGATAATGTCACACTACTGATACCGGAGGGTAAAACACTTGGGCTTGTTGGAGAAAGCGGTTCAGGAAAGACAACTATCGGCAGACTTGTCTTAAGGTTAATAGAGCCGACTAGTGGAAGTGTCTTCTTTATGGGGCGTAACATATTCAAGCTTAGAGGCAGAGATCTCCGCTGGTTTAGGCGTAATGCTCAAATGGTATTCCAAGATCCCTATGGCAGTCTTAATCCAAGGATGACAGTCTACGATATAATAAATGAAGCTTTGAGAACTCATAAGATCGATGTTGGTGACCCAAAGGAGTATATCATTAAGCTCTTATACGAGGTCGGTCTTAATGAGACACACTTATACCGGTATCCTCACGAGTTTAGTGGCGGGCAAAGACAGAGAATAGCTATAGCGCGTGTACTAGCTCTACAACCAAAGTTTATTGTCCTTGACGAGCCGACAAGCGCTCTCGATGTGAGTGTGCAAGCTCAGATACTTAACATGCTTAAGGATCTCCAGAGACGCTATAATCTAACATATCTATTCATAAGCCACGATCTTGGTGTTGTAAGGTATATGAGCGACTATATCGCCGTTATGTATGTTGGGAAGATAGTGGAAATCGGGCCAGCTGAAGAAGTATTCGAAAAACCTTTCCATCCATATACAAAGATGCTACTAGCCTCGATTCCCGTGCCTGACCCCGAGTATGTTAAGAAGAAACCGCCCATACGTGTTGTTGGCGAACCTCCAAGCCCAGTAAATCCGCCACCTGGCTGCCGGTTCCATCCACGTTGCCCTTACGCAAGCGAGAAGTGTAAGCGCGAAGAGCCCAGCCTCGTAGAGGTTGAACATGGACATTGGGTTGCATGCTGGCATCCATTAAACTAGGCTAAATGCAAAAACATAGCTGTCTGCTATGTCTTGGCCTTATTATATCCTATTGCTAATTCAGCAAGACTCCGTTTTACAGAGTTATTATGCCCTCCTCTTCTACATATCTCGTGCCTTAGCACATATGCTACATAACTTATCCCCGAAAGTATCTTTGAAAGAGCCTCTGCAGTAGGCTTTGATATCATTAAGTTGTTTGACATTTTGCTTATAAGTCTTTCAGCCCTTCTGAGCTTTGTAATCGCAATAGATACTTCTGCTTCCTCGACACTACAACCTGTTATACTCCAGCCGGGAGGCTCATCAAGCTTTTCACCAGCCTTCTCTATGAGGTCTAACACATTCTTGTAATCTATGTAGCCAGCAAATACTCCACCAGAAAGGAGGACAGCTCTTTGGAGAAGCTCAACACGCTCTGCGATGTCATCATAACCTTTCTCTCTTAACAATGCCCGTGCACTGCCCAAGTGGGCTTCTGCCTCTTCAATTAAGCCATAAAACTCTATTGTTTCCTCGTGCTTGGGTACGACAACAGGTTTGCCTTCAATTAGAGCCTCTGTTTCAAGGCCATCACAGATCCACGGCAGTAGTTTCCTCTTCATCCCTTGCATAGCCCGTATGGTGTTACCCTAAAACTAGGCTTATAAGAATTTACCTCTCAGGAAATAAGGCTCCCAACTTCTTCACCACTAATAGCCCTAGCAACATTTAGAGGATCGCTACCATTAACTATGCGTGTCGGTATGCCACTTCTCTCAAGCACGAATATTGCTAGGGGATCTAGTAGTTCGTAGCGTCCTGGTTCAACACTTTGACTGAGTATTTGGCGTAGAAGCTTGTAGTCAAGCTTTTTAACAAGCCTAGCATTAGGGTCTCTGCGCGGGTCAGAAGTATATACTCCATCAACAGTAGTAGCTACAACAAGGAGGTCAGCAGTAAGAGCTTCAGCAACGAGTGCAGCGACGCCAGCTGTACTCTGGCCTGGCTGGAATCCTCCCACAACAACTATACGACCAGTAGCCATGGCTTCTAGGACCTCCCATAGGCTCCGTGGAGGTTCTGGGTATGCGTAGGGCTGGAGCGCATACGCTAATAGGCGCGCATTCAGTCTAGAAGCCTCTATTCCTAGAAGATCCAGCAACCCTCTATTAACGCCGAGTCTCCCAGCAGCGCTAATGTATTCTCGTGCTATCCTCCCCCCTCCAATAACTATAGCAAGCCTAACATTACTCTCATGTATTTGCTTAAAGACTTCTACATAGCTCTTTATCATATCTGGCTTATCGGGTGTAATGAACTTTCCACTGACTTTAACAACTACCGTTTTATATCTCACAATAATCATCCCATGTGACATTTAACTTTCGAAGCGGGTTAGGCTATAAAAATGCCTCTCCATAACTTTCTCTTCTACATAAATTTTACTTCTACATCACATGTGTGAGAAGAACTGAAGTATTCACGCGAAAGAGCATAAGGCATGGAGCCAGAGTGGTGTTCTCTTCGACTTACACCGTATAATGCATAGACATTAGAGGTTGCGAATATTGATGCGGCGCGACAGACTAGCAATACTAAGGGATGTCCTCTTATTTCTTGCAGTCAATGGGCCTACACGAAGATCCATGCTAATGAAGAAGCTAAAGTTGTCTCTAAAACTATTCGATACTTATGTGACTGGATTTCTAAAAGAAATGGGTTATGTGAGTTCTATGGAAAGAAATGGTATCGCAATATATAGTATTACGAGGCAGGGGTTAATGTACCTCATAAGCTTGCTTGCTGCCGACCCCGATGTCTGGCTATATTCGCATAGGACATCACGGGATGTTGCAAATGAATTAAGAGAGTATGGTTGTAGTGTTAAGACGCCTTGCAGAATCTTAGTTGATGAAGGATTTGAAATAATGTGTGATCTTCTAGTCAACTGTTCCGGAGAGACTCATTTCCCAGTCTTCATAGCATCCACTGATGCAATGTTTTTACTTAAACTCTTCCTAGCACTACTAGCCTCAAAGCTCACTAATATGACACTAATCGTGTCTACACCCTGGCATGTTGCCGAGAAGATGGCAAGCAAGCTGTTCGCTGGAGAGAAATTCACTACAAGTAGAAAGGTTATCATTGCTACATACTATACTGGTACACCTGTCGGAGTTGCTGCATCCATAGTGAGGTCAATCAATTCGATTAAAAGGAGAACCCTAAAAGAGGTAGGATTGGCTTCTAACTAGTCATTTGCCCTGCTCTCTTCTTGTAGGTGTTCTTGGCTCCAAGTACACGCCATGAGAGTCTACGCCATATACTGCTCTATCACTCCCAGGGGGCTCCTCTAGGAATAGTGGCGAATCCAGATCCACTATGCTCGTGTATCCCGTCGCAAGAGCTGCATAAGCCGCATAGCTTATGCCGTATCCTGACTCAAGCATACAGCCCCACATGACGCCAAGCCCATTGCCTTGTGCTATTGCTGTAGCCCTAGCTGCTTGTAAGGGGCCCCCGATTTTTGCTATCTTTATATTGACTATGTCTGCTGCACGCCTCTTGGCCACAACTGCTACTTCATATATGCTTCGGGCCGACTCGTCTGCGGCTATGGGGACACCCGTGTTCTCAGCGACGTAGGCCAAGCCTTCTAAGTCTGTTGCGGGAACTGGTTGTTCAACAAGTTCTAGTATGTCACTAAGAATGTTTTCTAGCTTCTTTATAGTTTTCACAGCAGTCTTAGGTGTCCATGCCTGGTTAGCGTCAACCCTTATCTTTACGCGGCCTCGCGAGGCTTCGTAGACGAGTTTCACGAGCTCAACATCTAAGCCTGGATCCCCTGTGCCGACCTTGACTTTCAGGGCGTGGAACCCTGTCAGCTCTGGTAGGGGCACAACATTCTTGGAGGGCTTGCTGTCCCGAATACCTGCAAGGTACTCTATAGACTCTATGAACGCGACAACATTCTCTCCATGCCTGCCCTCCCTAAGCTCCCCTAGAACCTCGTCTACTGGTATGGAGACGGTATAGTCTGTGTAGAGCTTCCTGGCTGTGAGGCCACCAAGGATTAATCCTACATCCACCCCTGTGGCTTGCGCAGAAGCATCCAGGAGAGCCTCCTCCAGGCCCGCCCTCGTGGCGGAGAACCCTGGCGCATAGCTATGGACTACTCTGAGAGCCTTGCCAAGCTCCTTTGGCATGTTCATTCCTATGAGGCGTTGGCGCAGTTGCGCCACATAGCCCTGTGCGGCCAGCGTGTTCTCCCAGGTAACCTTGCCTGCTATCCCGGCCTCTCCTACACCTATAGTCCCATCATCAAGCTTCACTTTAACAAGTAGGATCGGCGTTTCAGAAGCTGCTGAGTAAGCTATACGGAAAACCCCCTTAACACGTACAAGGACTTCTTCTAGGCTCACATCAACTATACGAGGCAAGACTATCACACATCTACACAGAAGCTCGGGCTCTATAAGGGACAGTGTGAGAAGAGAAAGAAAACCCTTACCTGCCCTGATACCTTTGCAATGCAACATCCAGTAGTAGCCGGGCAACAACCCTCTTGTGGGCCCTCACTTCTCGGAGCACACCATCCCTAGAGACGATGTAGATATGGTTTGTCTCGTGTGCAAACCCTGAGCCAGCCTCTACAGTGCTATTAGCCGCTATGAGGTCTAGATGGTATCTCTTTAGTTTCTCGAGGGCCTTAGCTACTAGCTTCTCGCCAGTTAGGGGCTCAGCAGTAAACCCCACGTGTAGCGCGTCAGGATTAGCTTTGACGGCGTGCTCCACTATTTTCTTAGTAGGCACAAGAACCAGGCTAATACTGCCAGCTATGCTAGGTATTTTGCCCTCTTCCCTCTTCTCTGGCTTGTAGTCTGCTGGTGCAGCAGCATAGAAAACCATGTCAGCCTCCTTAACTTCCTCTAGAACCCTCTCCAGCATCTCCTCCGTGGACTCGACACTCACCGTCTTTGCGAGGTAGTTCTTCCAGCCAAGCCAGCTACAGCACGATAATGGGCCGTGGACAAGTACTACCCTAGCACCTCGCCACGCTGCTTCCAGTGCTATGCTTACACCCATGAGCCCACTACTAGGATTAGTTACAACACGTACATCATCTATGTGCTCACGTGTAGGCCCAGCAGTAACAAGAACATTTACACCATCAAGGTCGCCGCCACGGAGCACCCTTGACTCTGTCCACCATGCAACCAAGTACGGGTCTGGGTACTTTGCTTGCTCACCTTCAACACGGGGCTCCATGAAGGCTACACCATCCCTCGCCAGCTTCTCAACTATCCTCCTTGTCCTCCTCCACATCCCCAGATGCATGACAGGTACAGCGAGAACGGGCTTGCCGAGTCCAAGCATCTCCTGCGCCAAAGCCGAAACGGGGTCTGAGGCGTGGAAAGAGGCTATGTCAGCTAAGGTATCCATTGTGGCTGGCGCTATGAGTAGAGCCCTACAACGCCTCGCGAGAGAAACGTGCTCAACAGCTCCCGTTAGCCTCGTCACTACTGGGAGGCCTGTAGCCCATTCGAAGAGTGTGGGCGACACGAGTTCTGTTGCAGCCTTAGTCATGACGACTCTTACGCTAGCACCCCACCTCATCAACTGGCGTGCTACATCAACACTCTTATATATAGCCACGCTCCCCGTCACACCAAGAACTATACATGAGCCCTTAAGAGTGTTATCAGAGCTAGATACTATACCCCAGCTAGGATGGCTTTGGCCCCAATCAAGCCAGTCAACTTGGCTCACTTCATCACTGTTCATGGAGTATCACTCTCTAACCCCGAGCAGTGTAGACTAAAGCCTCTAGTCCTAATTATTGTGAGGCTTACGGTGACTCCACTACTCCTCCTCTACAGGCTCAGCACCAAGATATTCTCTGGCAAGCTCGTCTATTTCACCCTCTTGTGCCTCTCTAAACCTCCTTGCGAGGAGGCTACTAGCAGTCTTGTACGCTTGCTCGAGCCTGTCGAAGGGAATAAATATTATGTCTCCATCGCTAGTCTCTAAGAATACTGCCAGCCTCTTCTTAGAATAGTCTACCACTACATGTATGCAAGGTGGATCACTACACTCGAACACTTCTGGGGCAACCACGATTTCACACCCAAGGCTACTAATTTGTCTATAACTAAACACTAATACCTTCATGTTGTAATCTCCTCATGAAAAGCGTGGACATGGTTGAGATGCTGTAGAAGAACTATAGCTACTGTTCAAGGCAGGGATAGTAGTGAGAGAGCTGAGTAACTATAGTCAATAGTCAGAGGTATGAGGAGGAGAAGTGTGCTTAGACTATAGCCGCCCCATTATTCGATGAACTCTATAAGATTAGTAGCACTCGGCGACATACACTGTAGAGTTGGCCATGAAATACGGTAAAGAATCGCAGAATAATGTGATTGGCAAGACCGTGCTGTTGTCAGAACCTCCTTTAGGGAGTGATATCATCTTCCATTATATAGCAAGCTTACAGCATCTATTAAACGTGGAGTTCCAAGTCACGTCTCAAAAGGATTTAGTGACCTGTTTCACTAAAAATACTACTGTCACCCTCGTCTCTAGCCTAAGCTAATATTAATTGTTTGACCCCCATACGTAGTGTACTGGTTGTGGGAGAGTATGGGTGGAAGAGCAAAATTTGAGCGAGGCGTACGGGGCCCAGTAGTGGGTGTTGGCGCTATAGTGTTGAGAAACAATAATGGGGTACTAGAGGTCCTCATGGTGCGCCGTTGCTGCCCACCCTTTGAGGGTCTTTGGACTTTTCCTGGCGGACATGTTGAGCCTGGTGAGAGTCTGCAAGAAGCTGTTGTTAGGGAGCTTTGGGAGGAGACAGGGCTTAAAGGGCGCCCACTTGGTGTAGTTCATGTCCATGAGCTCGTGGCTGAGACTCCTTGGGGTATCACACACTATGTTCTCATAGATTTTCTTATAGAGTATAATGGGGGAGAGCCCGTGGCTGGCACCGATGCTGTAGAAGCTAAGTTTGTTGCACTAGATGAACTTGACAAGCTAGACTTGACACCTGGCGCTCGAGCAGTTGTAAGAAGACTCCGCGAAATGGTCTACAATGGTTTTCTAGGCAAGTGTGTGCTTGAACCGTTGAGAACCGAGACTATTTAATTGAATTTGATGGGAGAAGGCTTACTTGCATATGTACTTATGGGGTTGTACTGTATTGGGGGCAGTAAGTGTTGTAGAGAGGGATATAGAAGGGAGCTCTGTGAGCAGTATGAGTATCTTCTCAGTAACTCACAGATGTTCTTTGATAAGAATGAATGCCTTAATAGTGATGGCAAAAGAGTGCTCGAGAGAATGCTTAGAATGCTCTTAGATACAAGGCCTGAGCACCGGAGACTAGTTTCTCTTGTTCGACGAAAACCTTGCATAGACGAGGTAGTAAAGCTTGGTGTGTTAACCTTCTATAACTGTGACCCGTTAGAGCTTTATAGGGCCGGTAGGGGCCTCATTGAGCCTTACACATACAGCCCCAACCTCTAGGATATTCTGGAACGTATATATCTTAAATATATAGTTGTAGACTATTTATAACACTACAACTTATTAGGCTTTTCGTATAGATAAACCGATTGACCACTACTACAGATACAGGTAATAATACTTGGAGGGTAGGAAGCATTTGAACAATCAATCTAGAGTCCTCATCCCCATATCATGTATAGCCTTGCTCTTAATTCTACTTCCCTTAGTAGTTAAAGCACAAACGGGTATGCCCAGTGCCCCTATTCGGGCACAAGCGCAACTCATTGTTGAAAACGCAACATTCAAGATCTTAATCTATCCTGATGGTGCTATTAAGCCTGTATACACTGCACAAGCAATACTAGAAGCAGCCCAGCCTAATTCGCTACCAGAAAACCTCACTATAACTGTAGTAATGAAATCTACGATAGATGAAAATGAGTACTACAACTTGCTTAGCGTAAAAGCTAGCATACTATTAAGCAATGAAAGCTTTAGAGAAGATCAGAAAGCAATTGGGAGACTCTATGGTGTCACAAACTTCAACAATGGAAATGGCGTATTCTCATTGATAGGCAACTTTTCTCTGCTCAAGAATGGCCTGCAGAGTTTCCTTGTGGACATCAAAGCCATCAATATAACTCAGCACGATATATACTACTTAACACTAGCAGTCAAACTGCATATTGAGGGTGTGAAGAGACAATATACAGTGCCGAGTCTCAAAGAAGTACGTAGTCAACTTGCATCAATGGGGATAACCTATGTCGATATTAGGGAATTAGATGTACGGCAAGATGGAGACGTTGTTGATGTAAGTATTGTAGTGGACATTAATATTGATGAAATGCTTAGAAAAGCTGTTGAACAAGGCGCGGCTCAAAGCGATGTTGAGAAGATTAGGAGCCTTCTAGAGGAGCCTTACAGCGTTAGGGGGAGTATACACGGAAGCCTAGAATACTATGCTACTGGGAAAAGGGTAGAGTTCAGCTTAGAATATGAGAGCAGAATGCAGGGAGACATCAAGAAATCTCTTAGGATAACTTCTGAACTAAGCCAGTTTACACCACAAATACTTGCTGCCCTCCTCGCACCATTTGCTAAGCAGAGCCCAGAGCTACAAATAGCTATTATGCAAATGAGCTCTGCATCTGTTAAACCGACAACTGTTGTCCCGCCAAGCATGTCAGAGTTTAAGCTGACAGTATCGACTATAGAACCTTTACAGAGAGCACGGATAGAGGTAAGCTATGAAGGGCATCGTACCCGCATACTCGGTGAAGGCAATCCTGATAAGCTTGCAGAAAAGACTCTAATGGTGTATGCCGAAAGTTTTCAGCAGCTAGTAAACAATATAGTTCTACTAGATATGATTGTGCCTGGAACTAGTAGCCTTGTCCCAACACTGGTAACTCTTGAGCCAGCCTCTCCTACAGTGATGATTTCACAGCCTAGAGTAAGCTTCAACAAGCTAGCAACAGTCAACATAGAAATAGCCACCGCTACACCGTCCTCATCTACTCTTACAACTCCAGAAGAAAAAACCACAATACCTCAAAAAACAGAAACGTCAACCACGCAATCATCAACTACTAGAACTCAGACAGAACAATCCCAATCAACTACTACACCAGCACTCACTATGACACAGAGACAAACTGTAAAGACAGGAACAGTCAGGGAGGGAGCGCCAATACCTCTTATTGCTGGAGTAATAGCATTGTTCGTTATAGTAACAATAATTGTTGGCATCATGCTGAGAAGGTAGCTAACGCTATAAGACTCCAAGTCTATGTATACAACCCAATAACTGTATTTTAAACCAAAAACTTATTATCATTCTTGCCGTCGTGCACCTAATAATTGTGAGAAGCTTATGAAGAGAACTCAGAGTCATAGGCTTAGCCAACAGTACTACAGACTAGGAAGTAGTAAGCTTGCAGTCTTTGTTGCATTGATAGTAGCGGGTGCAGTTGTTAAGACTCTTGGTGCTCTAGAGTCTGGTAGTCGCGCTCTGCTAGTCGATGCTCTTACGTGTTTCTCGAGTCTTGCAGGGCTAATAGCTGTACTTCACTATTTAAGGCTGGGCTCCTCTCCACCAGACATAGACCACCCTTATGGGCATACAAGGCTTCGTTATGGCGGCATTGTAGCCAGCTTAGCTGCTTACATGTTTGTTGCTGGAGTCTCGGTAGCCGCTGTAATAGCTGGCATTGAAGGTTATAGTGTTAGTATCACAGCAGTACCAGCAGCAATTATTGGCGCATTATTCTATGGTCTAGCAATAGCTATTGGGAGAAGGCTTGACCCAGTAATCGTAGTCTACTCGGGGTTTACAGCCTCAGAACTCTTAGAAAGCGCTATATCCGCTATTGGTGCTCTTCTAGGCAGCTTAATGAGCTACGTATACGACTTAGCTGGTGCAGTAATTATCCTTGCGTACATAGTTAAGGAGGCTATAGAAGCGCATCACTATTTGATGCGTATGGTCTCAGATACTGCCCCCGAAAAACTACACTACATGTTCGACGAAGAAGCTAGGCTACGAGGACTGAAGCCGATAAGGGTTAGGCTTAGGATGCTCGACGAGCAAACATGCATTGGTGACGCAATAGTCAAGCCCCCACGTGACATGTCACCAGAAATGGCTCACCTTCTTGCCGACGAGGTAGCGGAGAGGATGGCTGAGTACAATTGCGATGTGACCATACATATTGAGCACGGGAAAACAGAAAAGAACAATAAGAATAGTAGGAAGCAAGAGCCGGGGAATGGCCGCTAAGAGGTCTAGTAGTCTATCCTCTTGCTTCCTATGTCTTCTTACTTACTAGTACTCTAATCTGCTTAGGAGGCATCTAAGAGAGATGCAACGAATGCTATAACCGCTTCCTCAGGTCAATGCTCTTAAACGGCTCCGCACTCTTCTTCACTATAGTCTTTGTAGTTATGTTAGGCTTGTCAGCCAGAATACAGTAAAGTACAGTAAAGACTAGTAGAGCTAAAACATGGATTACTGTACCTGTAGCTAGTACACATGTGCAGTAGTAATCTAAGAGGTTTAGGGCAGTGTTACACTTGTAAACGTGACGTGCGACGGCACATACCTACCAGGCCATATCTTTGAGTCTATTACTCGTGCACCTCGCCCAATAAAGACGTTATTCCCTATAATACTGTTATCGATAACTGCGCCTTCGTCTATGTACGAGTGGCGTCCTATTATACTATTCCTAATCCTAGCACCACGGCCTATGTAGACTCTATCCATTACGATAGAATCCTCCACTATGACATCATCTGAAACGACTACATAGTTATCTACTACAGAGCTTCGGAGCCTAACACCACTACCAATACTAGTATGCCTCCCTACGAGGACATCTCCTCCAACAAAAAGCTTGCCATCCCGTATCATCTCGACCATTTTCTGTTGGGCTTCACGCGACAACTTGCTCTTACCTAGTACTCTCAGCCTGCCATACATGAAGTCAACATTGAACACTCTTGTTGGCAGCAAGCGGAGGAAATAGAATGTGGCCTCCATATAGGTTTCAGGTGTACCTATATCAAACCATACCCCCATCATAGTATAGCCACAAATGCGGTAGCCCTGCTCTATCATTGAGGGAATAACGTGTCGCCCAAAGTCGAGCAGTCCATCCTCATACATTTTCTTGCCTTGCCCGCTATCAAAGAAGTCTAGTATAGATGAAGGGTTTATCATGTATATACCCGTGTTTATTAATCGTGAAGGCGCCTCCTCTATAGTCTTTGGTTTCTCGACAAACCTGGCAAGGAGCCCGTCTTCACGGAGTTCTGCTACACCAAAACGCTTAATGTCCTTAGGCTCTTCAACTTCATAAAGCACTATCGTCATATCGCACTGGTTTCTTAGGGTGTATTCTGCCAGGTCTTGTATGTCAAGTCCGTCGAAGACGTTATCGCACTGTGCCACAATAAATGGTTCGTCGATACGGTAGTACTTGACTATTGTGAGTATAGCCTCTGCATTACCACGAGATATAATGTTTGGCATATATCTTATCCTAAACTCGTCTCTCTCTAGGCCTAGGCGCTGCGCTATGACTCTCCCAGAGCCGAAGTAGTCGTATACTTGGACATAGTTGTGGTATCCGCTTACACCCATGTAGACTACTCTTATGCCTTGTACTGCTAGCATAGTGACTATGAAGTCTAGGAGCGGTCTTGTGAGAAAGCGCACCATAGCCTTTGACGTATCTACAGTTAGCGGATACAGTCTTGATCCAACACCTCCAATTGGTATTATAGCCGTACCCACGTTAGCCATGCCTTATTAACCTCATTTAGGTGGTTATGATAAACCTGCTCTTGCTTCTAGGACTGAACTAAAAAGCGTAGATAAACCTTATTGTTCTACAGTATCTATGTTATGAGAAATACTATATTATAATATGCTAGTAGCTCTATAACCTAAAGAATGTCTGGCAATAAGTATGAGGTAATTAGTGTCTTTTGGTGGTATGTGTGCTGTATGTTCCTGATGAGATTAGAGAGGTTTGGCATATAGCTTTTGAGTATGCCGGAGTAGTCAAGGTTGGAGGGCTTGCTGAAGCAGTAAGAACCATGGCGTCTGGGCTTAAGAGGAGAGGTTTTAACGTTAGGGTTCTAATGCCTTCACATGGCGTCCATTTGGCTCCAGGCAGTGGACTTAGACTTGAGTCCTTAGACTTTGAGGCTTCCGGGGAGCGCGTGAGTGCCGACAGCCGGGTGTACACATACCGTATTGGTGCTGAGCATGTGTTGCTTGATGGTGTTGAGATAGTATTGTTTAAGGGTCTGGACACGCCTACTAGGCTTCTGCTTGACGCGCGCGACCCCTATGATAATGTTGAAGAGAAGGCTGTCCTCCTGGCTAGAGCTGTCCGTGCTTATGCTGAAAGGTATGGGTTTCCCGATCTGGTTCATGCTCACGACTGGCACTCTGTGCTAGCTGCAGTTGCTCTCAAGGATTTAGCTGAGTCTAAGGGCCTAGCTATACCATTAGTCTACACTATACACTTGTCTTCGAGCAAGTGTTTCCCATGGCACTACGCTTCTGAGGCATGGGCAGGTCTTCCCGACAGGCTACACCCTGTTTGGCGTAAGGATGGGTATGCATATGAGCCATATAGCAAGGTGTGGAGCAGTGTTGGAGGTTGTGTAGAGTACTTTGGTGTGCTTGAAAGTGATGTGTTCACATCAGTGAGCCACGGGTACCTAGGCGAGATACTCTCGAAGTACGGCTGGTGGCTTAAGGAGAAGAGCTGTGTAGTCTACAACTCTACCACGTGGAGCATAGATGAAGTCAAGTCATGGATTTCAGAAAGGTATAGTTCTACAAGCCGTAGAGAGCTAAGGTGGAAGCTCGTAAGCGAAGCATTGAAAAGTTGCCCCGACAAGGTGGGCCGGCTCGAGTATGGCGGCCCACTCTACATAGTCTCGGGCAGGATAACCCCCCAGAAGGGTTTCGACATTGCAATCAAGGCATTAGAGCATAATCGCTCTGCAAGACTACTCATCCTAGGCATACCAGTAGGCGATCACGGCTACGAATCGTACATAGCCTCACTAATAAACCAGCACCGGGGACGAGCAGTAATGCTCAAGTGCAAGCTTAACCCCATGCTATACAAGTCACTATACTACGTCGCCACAGCTACACTAATGCCGTCACGCTGGGAGCCCTTTGGCATAGTAGCAATAGAATCCATGGCTGTAGGAACACCCGTAATAGCCTCAGCTGTAGGCGGCCTAAAAGAGATCGTAATAGACCTACGAGAAGACCCAGATAATGGTACAGGACTCCTAGTAGAACCAGAAGACCCCTCGGTGCTTGCTGGTGCCATGAATACCCTGCAGAGCCATGTAGAAGACGATCTTACTGAAGAAGAGAGGATTAGAGGAAACTGTGTCGCGAGAGTCGAAGAGCTGTTTAGGCCCGAGAAAACTGCCGATATGCTCATAGCATGCTATGAAAAAGCGAGACAAATGGCTTATTATAGAGCACAAGCATAAACCCCTAAGAAGCCCTTCTACGCTGAGAAGACCTCTCCAAACAATACTCCATGGATCGCAGTCTGCCAGGAGAAGAGGACGGTAGAGTGTTCCGGCGCGCAGCCAGGGCTCATCCCAGCACCGCCGAGACAGCGGCGGCGTAACCCTGGCGAGGAGGCCAGAGTGTATGGTATCCTGGAGCATCCTAATTAGCTTCTCTCAAGATGCCCATTCAGAAGTCATGTCTGCAGAGTATCACTCTGGTAGTATCACCTCACTAGCCTCTAGGAATCAGCTCGTGTTCAATGAAACCAGTGGGTGTAGAGCCTTGACAAGCATACTCACAATAGACAAAAAGGCCAGTATAATAGAGCCAGAGCCAGCTGTCTACAAAGAAGATGTCGAAGAACGCCTCGAAAGAATAGAGAACAAGGTCGAGCTAATAAGCGATGTTATCGACAGTATCGAAGACAGGTTCGAAGGGTACAACGCTGCCCTAGCCCTCTACGAGAACAGGATAACTAAGATCGAACAATTCCAAGCAGCAGCCGGGATGGTTGGTGCCTGGAAGGCCTCCACCTGCCGATTCCAGGAAGAAGGTGTATGCAAGCTATGGAGACTAAGCCCTGACGCCGCTAAAGAGCTTGGAGACATAGTAGTAGAAGAGAATGGCGTGACAAGAGTCGTAGTAGCCAAGGCCCCATGGTTCTGCGCCCTATGCCCACTATACAAGCAAAGAAAACAAGCCACCGAGAACTAAGCCCGAGAATTTTATTACACAAGATTATAGCTCCCCGGCTTACCCACAAGACCCACACTCTTCCTACACATGCATTTCCTCATCAAATGCTTATAGAGGGGATAACATCGTCTACATTATTTGGCGGGTGCGGGGGTGCCCGAGCCAGGTCGAAGGGGGCGGGCTCAAGACCCGCTGGCGTAGGCCGGCGTGGGTTCAAATCCCACCCCCCGCACCACAAACCATAATCCCAGCACCTCACGGTGATGACGTTCGCTAGGGGAGAGCCACTCTGCACCAGTTCTAGCCAGGCTGTGACCGGGTATGGCGGAGGCTGAACGCCACACTCCATCCACGTAAAAGGAGTCACAGTACAAGTAAGGGCTAAGCAGAGAATAGGAGAAACATAGAAGAAAAATTATAAGAAACTCTGTGTTTCATCAACAGCCATTCAAGGCCGCACTAACGTAGTATTAGTAGCATCCTTGCTGAGCGCTCCTGGAGGGCCAGATATAGGCCCTACTATTACAGAGTACTTGCTGAGCAGGGGCTTATACTCCATGCCTACTGCAGACTCTACAGTGTACTTATACACAGTTATAGGCACATCATATGCATTCTCAAAAGTCATTACTTTTATCTCAGTAGTGTATGCTGAGTAGCCAGCACTAAACTCTGCGTGGCTAAGAGAGTCTTGTGCTAAGTCCAAGAAGAAGAGAGCTATAGACCCTAGAAGGCTGGCTCTGCCAGGCGCTGCACCAATTACTGTGGTGAGTACTAGTTCTAAGAAAGTCTTTATTGGGCTTGTAACTGCTCCTGCAACATACCCTGTTACTGTAGTAACAGAAGTAGTGTCCTCGTAGATTACAGAGTTTACAGGCAAATAGGTAAAGTAATCACTTAACTCCATGGAAGAATACTTACTCCAAGTAAGCTCCTCTATATCGTCAAGAAGGTCGGGGCTAGGTTCTCCATAGACACTATAAACCTCATAGTGATGTAGCGCATACTGCGTGTAGAGAGGAGTAAATACTACCACTGGGACTACCCTATAATACCCATTCACTAGCTCAACTTCATACATAACAATAACTCCATCACCTTGCAATAGATAGCTTATCGGCACAAAGATAGTACACTTGCCACCGTTCGTATACATCGCATAACAGGACTCTACAGACACTGTCCCCGGTATTGTGTGATCTGAAGGACTCACTATAAACTGCTTATAAGAGAGGCCACTAACATAGATAGTAGCTTCTGTGCCTCCGAATGTAGCAAGAGTTATTATGGGTTTTTGTTGGGTGAATGTTATTTCTGTGCTTATTATTGGTACTTGGTATGTTTTTATTTGAAGTACTAGGGTTGCATCTGTCCAGCTTGCTCCACGGCAGAGTGGTGCATGTTTATTTGCTAGGTTGTATAAGAACTGGTCCATAGTGTATACTCCCTCAGGTACTCCGGTGAGGTATTCAGTAAACTCTACTGCTTCTTGCATAGTACAGCTACTGGCTGGGTAGTAGTATGCCTTAGAGAAGACTGTTGCAAACCAGTACCAGAGATCTCCTATGCAGCTCTGGGTAACACCACTTATCCTCTCATACCATGTGTCTGGGGGTGCAGTAGCGGCAGAGTATAGGTCGCTATTCCATACCGCCTCGCTTGCCTGACAGGAAGACGATAATACACCCACGCTACTTCCAGTCACTCTTGCGAAGAAGTCTTTCTCCGCCTTCTCTACCAGGCGTGCCACGGGCTTGGGCAGGCTTGGATCACGCTTGACAAGCCCTAGCTGCTTCACAGACCTAATCTCTACTACGGGCTTCTCCGCATAAGCCCGGAACGGGTCTGAGAGAACAATAGCACTAGCCCTCTTCAAATCATAGCCCTTGCCCAAGTAGTATCTTATGGGGGAAAACACGTACACACCAATATAGCGGCCACTACTATTATACAGGTCGAACACCAGTGAAACTGTGGGCAATACACCGCCAAGAGTATAGCTCCTAACTTGCTTGGAAAGAGTTTGTGGAGCAACCTGGTAAAGCTTCCTCCAAGAATCAATAACACTCCTTGACAATTCCACTTCTATGGTCGTTACAGACCCCTTCTTAAGATTATAAACCTTAGTTATTGGCCCCTCCGGAGACTGCACAACAACACGCACACGACCACCAGTAAACCCATCCACAACCCTAGAATCCACAACAAATACAACACCATAACTCCTCACAAGAGCCGGAAACCCAGCGAATAGTGCTAGTACTATTATGCTGCTGAGTAGTACTAGCACTATTCGCTCACCCTCAGTCATTCTTTAAGCCTAACAGTCTCACTATTGTGGTTAGGGATTTTGATAGGCTTGTTCCTGGTGCCAGGAATGTCCATGGATGGGTTGTTGTGTGGGGTTCTGCCCCTGGTATTGCTGGGTTGTCTATTGTGGAGGAGGTTAAGCCTGGTGCTAGTAGTGTTGTAGTGGAGTTCCCCGTGAAGAGGCTTGTTGACGCCTCTAAGAGGGCTCTTTCAGTCATGGGCAAGAGTGTGGGTAGTGTGGGTGAGGCGTCTACAGTAACTGTAACGTTATACCTCTACGATGACAAGGGCAACCACTACATAGCATCAGCCCTCATGGGCAGTTATAGGCTGGCATTGAACAAGCTAAGGGACCCGATAAAAGCCTATCAAGCTGTTAAAAGTGATCCATACTATCTCTATAACAATGCTTACAGGATAGTATTTACACCCGAGCAGTTTGCAGTGGTGAATGCTACGCCGACACTAGCCTACATATCTGATACCCACTACGCACATAGAGGCAAGACTACCAGGGGCGTAGCTCCACTAGCCTCATACCAGCTCACATGCAGTAATGTAGTGACCATAGACAATTACGCACGCTACCGAAGCCTATATGGCCTCGACTTCGGCGAGGAAGACTTCATAGTACTACCAGAACTCTACACATCTACTACACCACAAGAATTTAGGCAGAGAATAGGAGGTATAGACCCAGACACGCTCTACAACAAATACAAGAAGATATTCAGCACAGCAGTCTACATCCCAGCAACATGTGTAAACCCTGTATCCTACGCTGTAAACCAATGGTACAAAGTGAGCCCAGGCCTAAAAACACTAGACGAATTCTGGACAAGAATAGCTGGAAGAACCGTGGAATGGGCCGATGTAACACCACAAGGAACCAGCGAGTGGCTATTCGACATGCCAATAGTAAGGCTAACAGGCAGATGCGACCAAAACTGCAACCTCATTGACCCATCTGTAGAGTTACATTTAGCTTATGCTGAGTACAGATATTACGTCTCTGGCCTATCAATACTTGGCCTAATAACTTTAGGAAGAGAATACGAAATCTTAAGTGTGAACGTAGGTGGTGGCTACATCTCACCAATATCCGCTTCAAGGGGACGTGTTGTATACATTCTTGCTGATATTGAGAGAGAGTGGCTTGGTGATGGTGTCTTTGTTGACTATTACGTGTATAAGGTTAATGTGTACAGCTTTAAGGATGGTAGATATTATGAGTTTTGGCGTGTAGAGCCTATCCTAGCGTTTACTCCGATACACAGTGACCATATAGTATCTCTTGGGTCTGTTGCTGTTACTTCTGAGGATGAGTATTGGTATAATAAATATTACAATGGGTTCCTTGAGATGCTTGGATATACAGCGTTAACGAGCACTAAGATATATGACGAGTTTGTTTCCGAGTATAGTTATCCGAGGGAGACTATTGACTCGACAGTCTCCTCGACATATAATGCTGACACGTTGGCTGGCGCTGTCTATGGTGTAGCTGGAGAGGCTCTAGAAGCCATTATTGCTAGTGTGGCTGCAAGAGGGAGTAGGCTTGCTGGGAAGCTTCTCGGGGTAGCTGGCATGGTTGTGAGTTACACGTATGCCAACCGTGAGGCTCAAGCGACAGCACTAAAGTTGGAGCGTACAAGTGATGCGCCAGAGGGTTCTACAGTGCATATTGTAGTTTATCGTTATGAACAGTATCAAGGTTATGATAGTACTTACACGATAGCAAACCCGGAGCCTCCACTAGCCATGACGTACTACGTAGTATTCAATCCTAGTAGTGGTGGGCCACAGCCAAACCCACCATACCTACCTACAGAAGAAAAGCCAGCTGGGAAGTAAGAGCTTATGCGTGGTTTTCTCTCCATCACCTTCCATCCTTTTCTGGTTCCTCCTCTCCTTGTGTTTTAAATGATTTATCTTGGTTCCTAATAGTGTCTGTGCAGCTTCTTTCTCTCTATTACTCTTGCTTTTATTATTGCTGGTTCTATGTGTCTGTAGATTTGTACTATTGCTACGATTGTAAGTATGGTAGCTACGGGTTTGAGGGGTTCAAGTATTATTGCTATTACGCTTAGTATTGCTGCTCCAATGCCTATTCTTGCCCATGTAGCCATTTGTGGTACTCCGAGGACTTCGCCTATTTCCTCGAATCCTTTGTAGTAGAAGTAGTAGAGGAGAGCGCTTAGTATTCCTGCTGCTATGGCTGTTATGAGTAACTTGTCTTTGTATTTGCTTACTTCTTCTAGCATTGTGGGTATGCTGTAGTAGTTTTTGCTTGATGCCTCGAGTATTATGTCTGCTGTTTTGCTAGTGAAGTAGATTAGTACTATTGTTTGTATTATGGCTAATGGTATGCCTAGTAGCATGGCTTTCTTATAGATGCACATGGGTTCAAGCCATCTGCATGTATCCTTATAGCCTCTGTATGCAGAGTAGTAGAATGCTACCACCAGTATGGTGCTTAGCATTATTAGTGTGTTGAGTGATTGCTTTGATAGTTTTACGGGCTCGCCTTGTTCAAGCTTAATTGCTGCATTTGTAAGGGACATTTGTACTAGTGCTATGAGGAGTCCTCCGAGAACTAGTGCTATCAGGAATGTTACTAGGCTTGTTTTTAGCTTTGAGAGGCCCTTGACAAGAGTATCCGTGGAGGAGGCCACCCCGGTAATCCCTATATGCCACTTGTCACCATATAGTATTTTAAGTCTTAGGAGAAGATTGCATGCAGTCATCGTTTGTGATTGTAGGCTAAAAGCTATATTCCTAGTCGTACACTTAGATGTTCTGCTTAGGGAGTACTACGTGGATGGTGACAATGGTTGGCTGGAAAACTGCGTGTACGAGCCTACTCTAGTAGTGCTAATCTTGGGCCTGGCTTTGACGTTGTAGCAGTAGCTCTAGACGCATTCTTTGACGAGGTCGAGGTGCGTCTGGAGAGTGGGCGTGGTAATGTTATTGTTGAGAGTGTCTATGGCCCCTATGCCTCTGAGTCTGGGCGTGCTGAGACTGCTCGGAGAGCAGTAATAGAACTCTTAGAGATTACTGGTAATAGACTTGAGGACGAGGATATTGTTCTTAGAGTCTATAAGGGCATCCCCCCAGGGCGTGGGCTTGGTAGTAGTGGGGCTTCTGCCGCGGCTGCGGTAAAGGCTGTAAGTATTCTCCTCGACCTGGACGCTGATATTGGTACACTTGTCCGTGCCGCTGGTAGAGGAGAGATTGTTGCTGCTGGCGCGCCACATTTTGATAGTGTTGCTGCTAGCCTCTTGGGCGGCTTTACTGTTGTAGCAGAAGAAGTTGATGGCACCATTCACGCCCACAGCATCCCACTACAAGCATTCTTTGTCATATACACTCCTAGGACTGTTCTTGGCGTCGGCAAGGCTGACTTTATGAGGAGAATACTCCCCGAGAGGATAGATCTTAGTAGAGCAGTGAAGAACTGGTCGAGACTGGCAATGCTTATTGTTGCTGCGTCAACTAACAACTTGAAGTTACTCGGCAAGATGATGATGCAAGACGAGATAATAGAACCTGTAAGATGGAAGTATGTGCCCTGCTATGCAGAGGCGCGTTCTACGGCACTAGAGGCAGGCGCACTCGGTGTAACACTTAGTGGTGCAGGCCCATCACTGATTGCATTAGTGCAAGACGAGGCAACGGCAAGAGATGTGGCATCTGCGTTAGCAAATGAGTGCCCATGCTGTGACCCAGAAATAGTAAAGATAGCTAAAGTAGCGCCTGGTGCAAGTAAAATATAGGATTTTATGTGTGTTGATAAGAGTATGGTATCGTGCCTAGATTTAAAAAGACTAAGTGGTCCCACTTTCACTTATGCTTCTTTATTTGATTATACATAGGGGAGCTACTTTAGATACTCTTTTAGGATTTTAGAGAGTTCGTCGACAATCTCTGGCGCCGAGAGGCCCTTAAGTGCATCGATTTTCTCGGCTAGCTCTGTAGCATTGAGAGAGCTTCGAAGCCAAGCTGCGAGGTACCCTCCTTTAACTGCCCACTCAACGTCCTCTGGCTCGGCCAACTTGTAGTAGATTATTGCTGCTAATTGTTCAAGGCTATAGGCCTTCAGCGGGGTGAGCCCTTTCTCAGTAAAGAATAGGAATGGTTTGCTTGCACGCTTCTTTGCCACCTCCTCAGCCTCTTTAGCTAACACTTCTTCAGCTTTTTCTTCTTTTGCCTCCTCCTTTACACCTATGACCTCCATCCCCTTATCCGTGATCTTGACAGTGTTACCTATCCTCTCTACAAGCCCCATCTTCTCAAGTGTCAATGCATATTTTCTTATTGTAGCAGTCTTTACTCCAAGCTCGCTAGCAAGGTAGGCTACATCTGCTTCTTTCTTCTCGGCAAGTATCTCAAGAATACGTCTCTGACTGTGAGTAAGTTCTAGTGACAAACTCTTCTCCACCATGTTTCCTCGAATAAACCTTTATAAGAGATATTTAAGTGTAACACCTTAAAAATGTATGAGCCTCTGTATAAGTCCTGTGTGGAAAGAGGGGCTTCAAGAGCTCCCGAGTAAACTGTTTAACTTGTAGTTTCAGGGACTCTCTTCTGGGGGCAATATGGTGCCTAGCCGTCGCCTAATCGGGACAACAATTATTCTCTCTCTATTAGTGATCCAAGTTATACCAGTTGCGATAGCCAGCAAAGAAGCTTACTACGGGTATTTATGGGTGCGCAGTATATCGATGAGTGTTCCCGCTGTAATGAGCAGTGATGAAGGCTACACTGGTGTAATGTCGAAACTCACCGTGACCATAGCTTGGCCCGGCTCGGGCACAGTTTATGTTGCAGCTGACCCGCTAACAGAACTTGACATGCAGGCTGCTGCGCGGATAGCAGCATTTGTATCCAGTGTCCTAGCAGGCTACGACCCTCAGTTCTTTGACTTCTTTGTACGAATAGAGGCTGATAGCCCAATTATCGGGGGGCCTAGCGCGAGTGGAGCAATGGCAGTGGGCTTCCTGGCTATACTTCGAGGCAAGAGTATAAGCAAAGAGTTCTCTATGACTGGGATGATAGAGCCGGATAGCGTGCTTGGGCCTGTGGGTGGTGTCCCCGAGAAGCTTCGTGCAGCTGCTGAAGCAGGGGTAAAGGTATTTGTTATCCCAGCGGGTCAAAGCGTTTCTGAATCTTTGAGTACTGGCGGAATGGTTGATGTGATTAAGTTAGGGGAGAAACTTGGTGTTAGAGTTTACGAGGCGAGAACTATCCTTGATGCTTACGCCTACGCCACTGGAGATAAAGGCCTAATAGAGGAGTACAATACTACAGATATTCAATACTCCAGCTACCCTGTTTGGATCACCGAGTCATTCAAAGACACCATAGGCTACTTTAAGCCAATTGCACAATCAAACGTGAGTTGTGCAAAGGAATATGCTAGCAAGCTCTCCCCAAGCCTTAAGAGTAACTTAGTAGAGTACATTCAGAGTATTAATGCGACCCTGGATGAGGCCGAGAAGGCTCTGAGCAGAGAGCAGTATTATACTGCAGCATCAAGATACTTTGTTGCAGCTATAGATGCAACTAAGGCATGCATTTTAGCTAGAGCACTGAGTAATAGGGATCTTCAGTACCTCTACGATAGGTCTGGGTCCCTCATTGAGAGTGCAAATAAGACTATAAGCAGGGTATACGAGAGGCTCAAAAATGAACTCTTTAAGGTTGAAGAGCTTGGTGACGTCAAGCTACAAATTGCAATAGCTGTTCTCGACAGAGTAAGTGAAGCGAGGATAGCTATAAGCCAGGCTGAGTCAACACTCAAGGCTCTTAGAACGGGCTTACTTTCGTCAACACTAGACAATATAATGTTCTTGCTTGATGCAGCTGTATATGCTTACTATAGATCAGTAACCACTGTACAGTGGCTAGAATTAATGAACAAAGCTCCGCAAGGCAGCATAGTTACAATGGATCGTCTTGGCAGAGTAGTTAGTGCGTACACTTACTTCGCATACTCAGAAGCTAGCTATGCAAAAGCCTTGGGACTCACAGATAGGCAAGCAGACGAGTACATATCCCTTGCCAGGTCAATACTCTCTCGCGCGCAAAGTCTTGCAGACTACGTCGAGGCCTTAACGTATGCTGTCAAGGGCTATACAAGGTACACAATAAGGCTACGTGAAGCATTTAGTGTTGGGGTGGCTGGGGTTGACGCTGCACGTCAAGCACTAGTAGTGCTCACAAATATGGCTCTGAAGCGTGGGCTACAGCCTATACTACCTACACTCTACGAGAACTACGCGTCTATGATAGAAGAACTTGAAGCCAGGCTGAGCCTTTACAGTCAAGCCGCAAGCTATGCACTACTATTAAATATGCTAGCTAGATTATCCACTAAACCTATTGATCTTGAAGAAAAAGCGACAACAATAATTAGAACAATAACAACGACAATTACTCTTGAAAAAGAGAGGAATTATACTGTAACCATACCAGTAGAAGTCACTATTCCACATACAATGAACAAGACAATAGTCGAGACTTCAACTATAGTAGAGACTACGACTAAAACTAAGATCATAGAGGTAGGCAAAACAGTTAGCACAGTAACGCTCTTGGTGGTTGCAATTATATCGGTTGCAGCAGGATTCATGCTTACACGTAAGTCAGACTAGCCATGGCGGGTCGTTAGGCTGTTTAACTATAAAATTGACCTCTATACTTTTTCTATCGCTCCCACTATATTCTCGAACTAGGAAAGTTACTTCGTCAATAAGACCTTCTGGAGGCTGTAGAGTACTACGAATTGCTGCAGGATGTGCGCCACGGGGTATCCAGAATGTGAACTCTATACGTATATGTGTTCTCTCTGAGCCGTATACTCTTATGCCAGCTAAGCTATAGCCCATAGTACGGGCTATTAGCCTAGCAAGCTTGTTGAAGGGGTGCCGCTGATCTTTATATGCTTGGATAGCCTCTTTAATAATATCAGATCCTCCCTTAAGCCAGTAAAGCTTGTAGGCTAGTAATAACACGTACTCAGGCAGTGGGTCGTCAACATCTCTTCGGATGACATCTCCTAGGAGGCCAACACGTTTAGCTAAGTGAATGGCCTGGAGAACACTCTCCTGGGGTAGCGTGTCTATGCTACATGATGTTCTCTGTGTTGTGAGAGAGAAAGCTTCAGGGAGCTTGTAGTCCTCGTGTACTACGAGCCACGCTATTGCGCCCATTGATGAGCGGCCGCACCCACGTCCGCACATTACAAGTACTGGGAGAGGAGATCCAGCATCAAGTATGCTTCTTACAAGTTTAGGCATAGGAGGAGCATTATATTCTCCTACTGGAAGCCAAACGAACTTCTCTACAAGACTAGCAATAGTTTGTGGGGGTAGAGAAGCCTTGAAATAGTACTCGGAGGGGGTAGAGAACGCTAGCACTGTACTAAAATTACGTAGCACGCTAGTGTCCTCAGCACCGAGCAATGGTGATACTGCAAGTTTACCATCAAGAATCCAGCGTACTATTCTGTTAGAGTCCTTCAACTCTCAACACTCTCATAATAACTCTGCTAGCCTTCCTCTGCCTGCCCTACGATGCTATGAACTGGTATGAATCTTGTTTTGCAGCCCAGACTTATTAGTTCACGATCTATGTCGGCTATACGCTTTGAGTCTCCCTCGACGATTATCACGTCAAGACAAGAGCCGCCGAGATGATAGTGAGATACTGTTTGCACTACGTCACGGTACTTCTCCATTAGTAGTGACAAATCTAGTGAGCCTCGTTTATGGACGATGAGTAGGCCTGCGCACTCATGCCCGTCAAGGTAGTGTGCATGGTCGCTCATGAAGTTATATATTGCTTTTTCAACAATGCTGGATCTTGTTGTTCCAAGTCTCTCCGCTAGTTCCTCAATAAGTTTAAAGTATTGTTCACGTATTGACACACCGAACCTTCTCCGCCTAGTCAATACCTATCAGCCTCTCTTACCAAGTACTAATGAGGCTAAATAGATGGCAAAAAGCATGAGTCCTGTAGAGCCAGCGGGTGAGATATCTAATAGGACTGAAACCCATAGACCCAAAGCCCCAGCTAGTAAAGCAGAAAATACAGCATATAGTAAAGCATCTCTGCTCGAGCGGGCAGACAACGATATAACGCCTGGCAAGAGAACTAATACGTGCTCGAGTATGAACCCCACTATGGGTAAGAGAGCGGCGAGGCTCATGCCTAGCACAGTAAAGAACAACAAGTCGTAAACCCATACTCTTAGTCCACTTAACACTGCCTGCTCACGATTAAAGCCTATTAGTACTTGTTCTTTATAAGTCGCAATACTAGCCACAGTCGTCACTATGGAGACAATTACAATAACTGGGAGGTCTCTCGCAGTTGCAAGCAGGGGGTCACCAAAGACGAGCGAGGATATGTTATAGGTTACTGGTGCAACTCTTATGACCACATATACGAGTATGACGCTAAGTGATGATGTCAGGGAGACGAAGAGGGCAGTCACTACGTCTGGATCGAAGCCCCGGAAAAGCGGGTAGCCTACAAAGTATACAAGCACGACAGCTAGAATGATCACTAAAGGTCTTAGTGGAAGGCTTGTAAGGCTAGAGAAGAGGACTCCAAGTAGTGCAGCTAGTAGGGCAGAATGCGGCGCGGCTCCAGCCAGGAAGTAGAGCTTTCTAGCTGCCACAAGCGAGCCAAGTACGCCAAATGCAAGAGTTGCGAATAGCATTGCCAGTGAAGCTATGGGGTAGTAGCGCATGTAGTAAACAGTGTAAAGAGCTATAGTTATTGGGGCTATCAACATGGGGAGACTATGCCTATTAGTCATGTCAATCACCTGCTTCAACTTTCTAACATAGCATTTACTCCTTCAGTTGACCAGCTATATACTCTAGCTTTTCTACAATACTACCCCTAGAGAATAAGTGAGGAACACGTATAATAGTAGCCTTGTACTCCTTAGCCATATCCAGAAGCTTCTTATCCAAGCTACTCAATGGTTCACCATCCTCATCAACGAGTATCACAGCATAAGCTCCAGACTTGAGTAGTTCCTCGGCCTTCTTAATTGTGCCTGGCGTTGGTGATGCTTCAGGATCCGGTGATAGGAGGTGTTCTACATGTATGCCAATCCACTCAACAGCATATACAGCAATAGGCGAAGACGCGACGGCATTCGCCTTAAGCTTTCCACGTAGCGTCATTAGGGCTTCTAAGCGCTCTTCTAAATCTCTAAGTCTTTCAGCATAGTAGTCTTTACATGTAGGGTTAATAGCAGCAAGCCTCTCTGTAAGGTACTCAAGGAAGGCTCTATAGTTTTGAGGGTCATAGATGACACCGTGGTAATTGGGCTTGCCAGTACTCGGGTTTGGAAGCACACGCACACCTGGTATCTTTGTTATCTCGATAAGCTTCTTGCTGCTTACTATAGCACGTATTTTCATCTCAAATGGTGCATGTGCAGTAGATATAATTAAGTCTGCTTTCTTTAAGAGTTCCAGGTCACTAATGGTAAGCTGATATGTGTGAGGGTCTATCCCTGTCGATGCGAGAACTTTAACTCTATCGTTGTTACAAATGAGTTGCTCCAGGTCATCAAGCAATATTGGAAATGTCACAATGATACTTGCACCATTAATGTTCTCATCTTCACTACCTACATGCTCTTCTCCGAGTACCCTAGTGTCTTTTACAGCTAAAACTACGAGTATAGCTAGTAGTATAGCTAAAGCCAGCACTAATGCTTTGTACTGCATAGCACTTCTCCTTGTGCACACAATTAATAGTAGGGATTAATAAACTGTACACATGATACTTGTACTTGGGCCAGTCAGGACAGGCATGGTAGTGTGTAGAGTGTGAGAGCAATGACAGTAGAGATTGTAGTTGAAGATGTCTATGTTGATTATAGAGGTCAACGTGTTCTCAGCAGGGTCAATCTAGCGTTCAAGGATGCTGGACTGGTACAAGTGATAGGGCCTAATGGCGCAGGGAAGACTACGCTACTAAGAGTAATCCTTGGCCTCATTAAGCCGCGACATGGCCGGGTAGTTGTGAACGGTGTTGATGTTACTGGTAAACCCCAAAAAGCGGGGAAGATGATAGGTTATGTACCTCAGCTCACCACGTTTGGCCAACATTACCCGCTTACTGTGCTAGAGTTTGTAGAACTAGAACTTCTTCTTAGGCATAAGAGGTGGCCACGGCTATCTGATAGAGGGGCCAGAGAGAAGGCAACTAGTGTACTTAAGATTGTCGGGCTAGATGAGAGTGTTTGGTCTAAGAAACTCGCAGAACTTAGCGGGGGTCAACTACAGCGCAGCATGATAGCCCGGGCACTAGTCCATGATCCACCTATCCTAGTGCTTGACGAGCCTTTATCATCAGTAGATCCAGCCGGTAAACATGAGATATCACGGCTTATAGCTAGGCTTGCAGAGAAGAAGCTTGTAATATTAACAAGCCACGATCCCTTCTTGTTGTTGAAAAATACAAACATGATAGTCCTTCTAAATAGAGGTGTTATAGCTGCTGGCAAACCAGAAGATGTTCTACGTGAGGATGTCTTACGCAAAGTTTATGGTGAAGCTGTAGCTTACATTGAGAGCTACTATATACCCGACCAGCACATGGCGAGAAGCCTTTAGCTACACGCGGTCTCAGTTGATGCTAACCGTATTTTGCGTCTGAACAAGTACTATATCTCGGGTGGATAATGTTGAGTCTACGCAACGAGTTCAAAGAGGTGCTCTTGAGGAGTGGTTTCTGCAAAAAAGCCATGGTGGCAGAGAAGGGGAGCGAGTGCGTATTGTACTATTGTGACCGTAGCCTACCTCTTCTCATAGCATTTAGTACTTATGAGAATTGGGTATATGCTAAGCTTGTTGCGGAGAGACTAGTAAAGCCCTATATGTGGCATTGTAGCGATGTGTTCTTCAACCCCTACGGCCTCTATGTTTTTGCTAGAAGTCTAGAGGAGCTAGTAGAGAAGTTTAGGGCCAAGGAAAAACTCTTAGTCGCACAGACAAGACTTGGTGTCGAGAAGCTAACAAAGATGGGGACCTAACTTTTATGAATCATGACTGCCCCTTGTAGCTTACGCTCAGAGAGGGTTAGAATGTAACTGTGCACTGGGCCAGTCCTTTAGTGCACAATTTCAATGCTGCTCTAGAGTATCGAGGATTCTTCTTGTGGAGATCCATGATGTCTATTGTCACACCTTTCACAAGCATTAGCACAACATCCTCCTCCTCTGGTGTCGCCTCATGTTTTCTAAGCAGCAACATAGCCTTGTTAATGGCTTCATCAAGGGATCCCGGCTCTTTACCATCAAGTCTTGACGCGAACATGAAGAGGTTCCGTACCTCTTTCTCAGCTTCCCTAACCTTCTTCTCTATAGATGCTATTGTTGCAGCAAGTGCTTCAAGACTAGAGCCTGTAGCCTTCTCAAGCTCTGTCCTAGCAGTTACAAGGCGTGAGAGGAGGTCGTTTACAAACCTGCAAGGCATAGTGTTTGGGAATGAGCGGCAGCTCTGCGTAGCCTCTGAAGCCTCAGTCAACAAGCGAGCAAGACGACGTGATGAAGCAACAGCATTAGAGAGCAGTGAGGAGAGATGATCTAGTACAGCTAGTGCATCCTTGGGCTTTCTCCCCTCTACACTACTTATAGCTAGCGAGACTACGTGAGAGCGTTTTAGCCCAATACTCCTCTCAAGGTAGACAGCACTACGGTAAATCTCTGTAAGCACCTTGCTTAGCTGCCTCCACGACGACGCGATTCCTGCCAGGTTGGTAATAACATCTGAGACCTTTGAGGCAGAACTCCCCACCATGGTTACTAGGAGAGGTTTAAGGGGGCCAGCAGCCTCGAGAACCTTGTCGAGTAGCTCTAGCACCCTCTTCTCAACACACATATCAGCTTCAAGGTCTCGCCGGAGGATAGAAGCGAGGAAAGCCTGGCAACTAAGCTTACAGACAAGCACTGATCCCTCGTAAGCCTCACGAGTCCGCCCTATCTTTAGGAGTTCGAGCAACCGTTGTGCCTCTGGGTAAGCTTCTTTTAGTGATTCAGGACTAGCATTATGAATGTATTCTAGTGTATCAATAATGCGCTCTAGTTCTGTAAGCATCTTATCCTCTTCTTCAGCTTCACTTATGGTAGCCAGGTATTTTTCAACAAGAGAAGGAAGAGTTTTTTCTGTAGCTTCGACAGGCAAGGAGCCTACCACCTCCTTTTACTTGGACCCAACTTTTGCCTCGTGTTCTTCTGCTATGAGAGGTGCTGTATGGAAAATCTGTGAGAGCCTATTGAGTATCTCTGCCCTCTTCTTCTCTACAGCCTCTACAATACTGAGGCTCTCAGCCTTGGATACTAGCTTCTCGATACTCTTCCTAGCATCCTCCGCATAGCTAATGGCTTCTTCTAGGCTTGTGGAAGCTGCTAAGTCG
>JALTZF010000056.1 GCA_027046265.1 Pyrodictiaceae archaeon | reverse complement strand
CCCCCTATCGAGCTAGAGTTCTGGAACTATGACGTATTGTTCCAGCCACAGTACCACCCTGCCAGAAGGCCTACAGACACTTTCTACCTTGAAAACCCCAAGGAGGGACTTCTACCAGCACAGCTCGTTCTACGAGTCAAGGCCGTCCACGAAAACGGTGCAGGGATAAGCGCCGGGTGGAACTACAAATGGGACCAACGCATTGCTGCTAGGCTAATACTGCGAAGTCACACTACTGCTGTGTCAGCTCGCGTGCTCGCACAGAGGCCCAAGCCCCCTTTCCGGTTCTTCACAATTGGACGTGTATACCGTGTTGAGAAAGTTGATGCAAAACATCTCCCAGAGTTCCACCAAGTCGACGGGATAGCATCAGAGGAAGGTGTGGATGTGAGATGGTTGATTGGCTTCCTCTCTGAGTTCCTTGAAAGACTAGGGTTTAAAGAGTACAAGTTCCGTCCAGCCTATTTCCCCTTTACTGAGCCAAGTATAGAGGGATATGTAAAGGTCAAGGACGTATGGATGGAGGTTCTTGGCGCCGGGCTTTTCCGTCCAGAGGTATTACATCCTATGGGTATAGATTACCCAGTTGCTGCGTGGGGTATGGGTATAGAGAGACTGGCTATGGCGCTCTACGAGTTAGCAGACATACGTATGCTCTATAGTGATGATACAAAGATTATTGAATACATGCCCGTAAGGTGGTGGCTCTATGCCGGTCTTACACTTTAAGCCAGGCCGTGTCGAAGAGGTAATAGGTCTCCCTCTAAGCCATGCTTTAGAACTCGTAGAGAAACTTAAGATAGAGGCCGAAGTAAGAGAGGATGGTTATGTAGAATTTGAGATAGAGGTTGATAGACCAGACATGTATAGTCTTGAAGGTATTGCACGACAAGCACGTGGCCTCCTAGGAAAAGAAACTGGTCTTCCACGTTATGAGATAATTAAGACTGATTACGTGATCGAAGTAGGCGAGGTACCGTCAAGACCATATATTGCTGGTGCTGTCGTGTGGGATGTTGACGTTGATGAGGACTTCTTGGAGGAGCTAATACAGTTCCAGGAAAAACTCAATGGGAGTATTGGTGGTGAGAGGGTTAGGGTCGCAATAGGCCTTCACGACTTGGACAAGGTTCCCTCGAGCAAGCTCACTTATGATCTTGAAGATATAGATAGAGTCGTGTTTGTCCCACTTGGTGGAGTGAAAGAGACTAGTCTTCGAGAAGTGTTGAGAGAAACTGAGCAGGGCAAAAAGTATGGACGGATATCCTTGCATGGTAACAAGCACCCAGTCATAAGAGCAGGCGAGAAAGTCATTAGCGTTCCACCAGTCATTAATGCTGAGCTAACCCGCGTAGAGCCGGGCACAAAAAACTTATTCATAGATGTTACTGGAACTGAATTGAAGCCTGTTATTGATGTACTCTCAATTCTGGCAGCCAATCTTGCTGAGAGAAGCAGATCAAAAAGAATTGGCCTTGTCACAGTCAGAGCCCCGTGGGGCTCATTGCAGGAGCCCAAGCTTGAGCCTACACGTATGGTTATCAAAATAAGTGACATACAAAGGGTTCTTGGCCTAGAACTAGATGATCAAGACGTTGTCCGCCACCTGGAACGTATGCGCTTTAGCGCACATTCTCTGGGAAATGGTAGAATAGAGGTTGTTGTGCCACGCTATCGTATAGACATACTCCATCCTGTCGACATTGCAGAGGAAGTAATTCTCAGTATAGGCCTGGAAAAAATTGCTCCACGACGCCCTAGACTCATGCTAAGAGGGAGACTTCTCTACACACGGTACTGGGAGCGAGAAGCCAGAAAGATACTAGCAGGCTTGGGGTTTGTCGAAGTTGTAACCTATACACTGGTACCCTGCGATTATGCTACGCTTGCAGGTGTTGATGAGAGTTCTGTGGTAAAGATAGCTAATCCCATTGGTGTAGAAAGTGGTTGTGTTAGGATGTCATTAATGCCTGGCCTCCTCAGACTAGCTTCACTCAACCAGCACAATGTCCCATTGAGAATATTTGAGATAGGTGAAGTATACCTTGTATCTGATAACTCAACCCAGGATGTTCCTGTGGCTGCAAAGAAGAAGCTTAGCATACTAGTAATGGGGAGCAAAGCTGGGTATGAAGACATCCAGGCAGTAGTTTACACGCTTATACACATGTTAGGTGATGAGATACTTGTTGTCAAGAAGTATTCTCATCCAATACTTATCGGGGGGCGTACTGCTCTAGTAAAGACGAAAAAGGGGTGTACCATAGTCCTGGGGGAAGTTAAACCAGAAACCTTAGAAGAGCTTGGCATGGAGTACCCTGTAGCCATCGCCGAAATAGATTATACTGGCCTCATAGAAGACCATAAGACTATGCCCCGCCCCTAACACCCATGGTTCATCGACCCCTTTATAGGGGGCTCCCCGGGCTCCTCAAGGCGGGGCACCCGTATAGAATAATGAGTTTAAATGTGCCAGCGTATATTTTTGTCCGGGCTAAACGCGTACCTCTTTTGAGGTTTCAGCCGAAACAGGCACTTGATGTAATGACAATGAACCAACGGTTACCAGTAATTGTGGGTGGTAGAAGTGGGTTTTGAAGAGAGAATGAGACTCATAACAAGGAATGTAGCAGAAATTGTTACGATTGAAGAGTTGAGAAGGAAGCTTGAAAGTGGAGAGAAGCTAAAAGGCTACTTGGGATTTGAGCCTAGTGGACTCTTCCACATAGGCTGGCTTATCTGGGCCTTTAAGGTTAGGGACTTAGTTGATGCTGGAGTAGAGTTCTACTTGTTGGCCGCAACGTGGCACGCATGGATTAACGACAAGTTCGGCGGTAACATGGATCTTATTAGGAAGGCGGCGAGGCACGTCCTTCATGTGCTTGACGCGATAGGCGTTGACACTTCCAAGATAAGGGTTGTAGATGCTGAAGACATGGTCTCCGATAAGGAATACTGGTCTATTCTTCTCCGTGTTGCTAAGGCAAATAGTCTTGCTAGGATAAAGAGGGCACTAACAATAATGGGTAGACGAGCTGAGGAGGGTGAGCTAGACTTCTCTAAGTTAATATACCCAGCTATGCAGGTCACAGACATATTCTACTTAGACCTCGACATAGCGTTGGGAGGCATGGATCAACGTAAAGCCCACATGCTGGCAAGGGATACAGCTGAAAAGCTTGGCATGAAGAAGGTCATAGCGCTCCATACACCTCTCCTCACGAGTCTTCAGGGAGCGAGCAGGATGAACCCAGAATCGATTGACGAGGAGACTATGGCAGTAGAACTTAAGATGAGTAAATCAAAGCCTGAAACAGCTGTATTCGTGTTTGACTCGCCTAAAGAGGTTGAGAAGAAGATAATGAAAGCTTACTGTCCAATGAGAGATATCCGTCTTAACCCAGTAATAGAGATAAATAAGTATATACTATTTGCTCAGCCAGGCTTTAAGCTAGTGATAGAGCGTCCAGAAAAATATGGAGGCACCATAGTCGTTGAGAACTATGAAGAACTTGCGAAGTTGTATAAGGAGGGTAAAATACACCCGCTGGACTTGAAGAAGGCTACAGCTAAGGCGTTGAACGAGTTACTAGACCCCATAAGGAAGTACTTTGAGACGAATAGGGACGCGAGAGAAATACTAGAAGAGCTAAAAAAGGCTAAAGTGACTAGATAATGTATATGGTTACTAACGCAATAGCAGATCATAGATGGGGAGAGTTGACGTAATCATAATAGTACTTGAATTAAAGGAAGAATATAGCTGTACACTGTAAAAAGAATGAGATGATTAGAAATGATAGGCATTTCAAGACCGTATTCCAACCTGGGTAAATGTGTATATACATCGCTCAAGCTGTATCACTTGTATGCGAGAATACTGTCTGATAGTTTTAGTAACATTATAGACTCGGCTTGCAGCCACTTCGCTCTCAATAGAACAATGTGAGGGTGATAATGACCGTGAAGTACCTCGTAAAAGCAAAGATAACTGTTGAGGGGCTTGTCAATAAACATGATATAATTGGTGCTATATTTGGTCAAACAGAGAACCTTTTTGGTGAGGATTTCGACTTACGAGAACTCCAGGAAAGAGGTCGCCTTGGAAGAGTGCAGGTAGAGGTTAGGCATCAAGGCACCAAGACTTATGGCGAGATTACCATTCCATCAAATCTTGATAGAGTAGAGACTGCTCTTGTGGCAGCAATGGTAGAGTCTGTAGAAAAAGTTGGGCCCTATCCTGCTAAGATACAAGTCTATGACATCATAGATGTTAGAGCAGAAAAGATTAAGAAGATCATTGAACGTGCTAAAGAAATATTGCGTATATGGAGTCTTGAAAAAACACCAGATCTACGGGAAGTACTTAGAGAGATTGGTGAAGCTATAAAGAGAGGCGAAGTGATAAGCTACGGTCCTGAAGGCTTACCAGCTGGGCCAGATGTGGATAAGAGTGATGAAATAATAATAGTTGAAGGTAGAGCTGATGTAATAAACTTGCTTAGGTATGGATACAAAAATGTAATAGCCCTTGAGGGTGCACGTGGAAAAATACCTGAAACTGTCATAAAGCTTGCAAGGACAAAAAAGGCCATAGCTTTTGTTGACGGCGATCATGGTGGTGATTTGATACTCTGGGAACTACTCAAGGTTGCTGACATAGATTATGTTGCCCGTGCACCTCCAGGCAAAGAAGTCGAAGAGCTTACAGGAAAGGAAATAGCTAGAGCCCTTAGAAACCTTGTCTCAGCAAAAGAGTATCTTGAGATACTTGAGCGTAAAATGAAAGGCTTTGGACGTGAAACCGAGCAGGTTAAGCCGCTAAAACCTGTTGAGGAAGTACAAGAGAGGATAAAGGACGAAGCTAAACTTAAGACCGAGGAGGCAGCTAGGCTTATCGAAAGGGCAAGACCTCAACAAAAACCTATGCCTCTTACACCACAGGTAGAAGTAGAGAGCATAGAGATTCCATCGAAAGTGCTTGATGAAATTAAGCATCTTAGTGGCACGCTTGAAGCCATAATATATGATCAGGAATGGAATCCTATACAGAAGACTAGTGTACGTGAACTCTATGATGTACTTGAAAAGATTGAGCCCGGGAGGATATACGCAATAGTGTATGATGGTATTGTTACACAGAGAATACTTGATATAGCGTCAATGAAAGGTGTAAAGATCATAATATCTAATAGGTTAGGCTCGATAGAGAGAAGACCTCAAGGTATAAGCATATTAACATTTAACGACTTACTCACTTAAAGGCATTACAAGTTTTTCTTATAATTCTTTTTTCTTCATTTCTTTATACTATTACAATTAAATTACTATGTTTGGTACTAGTAACAATAACGATAGCGTTGACACGGTTGCTGTTATTACCTTTGCCCTTCTTTCATCTCTAGTATAGTGTTCAGCTATGCTATTAACTATTTGTGCTCCGTCTGTTATGAATAGAGGTGCGGCATTTATTATTGCTAGACTAAAGTTTATTATAACAGCATACATTACTATTATTGATAAGTGAAGTGCTACATTTGGTGGTAGTAGCTCGACGAATCCGGCTGGCAAGTCAAACATGTATATTCCTATACGTTCATACTTTTCTAAGTCACTTATGTTAGCTGGAGCAGATTTCTTCACAATGGTTATTTCTCCCCCTTCTAACAAAACGATCTTGACTACCAACGTCACATGTGCAAGGCTATTATTATGCTCTCTCTTGACTTCAAGTAAGTATCTTGTAAGTTCTGGAACACCCTCAAGCTCAGTTCCGTTTACTATAAAATACTTAACTATGGCTCCTGGCTTCAACCCAGCTTCATAAGCAAAAGAGTCAGGGGCTACATCAACTATATATGTATACACGCCAGGCGCTGTTGCCGCGAATATGGTTGCTTGAAATAACAAGAATAGCATAAGATTAGCGAGGACGCCTGCAGCATAGATTCTTAGTTTTGCACGTACTCTAGCAGATTTTAGTTCTTGCTCATCTGGCTCAACAAAGGCTGCAGGTAAAATGCCTAGTATTACGAGGAATCCCGAAGACTTTATTCTTACACCCTCATACCGTGATGCGAGTGCGTGAAAAGCCTCGTGAAATATTATAGCTAATGATAGTCCGGGCAACAAGTAAAGGAATGTTTTAATCTCTATAGTTATGCCCGGAAGTAATGGTACTATGGCAGCAGTTGTTTCTCCTCCTGTGATTATAGATAGTAGTGATTTTATCATGCCGTAGTAGTATATTGCCATAGATAGTGTGGCGGCAAGAATTGCGCCGTCAAGTAGTAGTGCTACTATACGTCTCCCTCGTAATTTATCAAATAACTTAAATACTATTGGTGTTCTGACCATGACACTTAGTGGGGTGATGGAAATATTATTGCTCTCGCCTAGAATTCTTGAGAGTGCTGCTGTTATAGTAAGCCATGCTCCCAGGTATATGATTAGCATTGTTGGAATTTCTGTCAAGCCACCTACACCTTTACTGCACACTCGCAGTTGATTAGCATCTCTTTGATCCCTTAAATAACGTCTTTTCCTCTACATCCTCCCCAACTGGTCTATAATAACCTTGTACCTCCTAAAAACAATGTTTAATAGAGTGTTTTCAAGAGGTGTTCATTAATGTGATACGGTGTTAAGCGACATGAGTAGTATGAAGTTCATAAAGGATGTGTACGCGTATCATGGTGGTCTACCTTTAGGATGTATGTACTGTGTGCAAGGAGTAAAAATAGTCATATTCATTACTGGGCTATGTAGCGATAAGTGTTTCTATTGCCCAGTTTCATCACATAGACTTCATAAGGATGTTATGTATGTTGATGAGGAGCCCTTAGAAACCATTAATGACATCATCGAGGAAGCGTACAATATCGGGGCAGAAGGTGCAAGTATAACTGGTGGTGACCCACTACTCCGGTTAAAGAGGACTATTAAGGTTATAAAGGTTCTCAAAGAGGTGTTTGGTGAAGACTTTCATATTCACCTATACACTAGTGGTAGATTCCTCACTGTTGACGTGTTGGCAGAGCTTGAGAAGGCTGGCCTTGACGAGCTAAGGATACACCCTACAACCCAGGAGCTTTGGAGTAGAGTTGAACTAGCAGTCAAGCATTCAAGGAGACTAACTGTGGGGGTTGAGGTTCCAGTTTTTCCAGATATGGTTGAAGAGTTATGGAAGATGATGTTATGGCTTGATAAGATTGGTGTGAAATTTATCAATCTTAATGAGGCAGAGGTTTCTGAGAGTAACATAGAGCAGGTTATGAGCCGAAACTATAGTATAGCCAGGGGGCGAGCAGTTATTGAGGGTAGTGAAGAAGCAGCAATTGAGCTTGTAAAGCGTGCTATGCGGCATGGACTTAGGATGAAAGTTCATTATTGCCCTGCTAGATTCAAGGATTATGTGCAAATGAGACTCCGCCTAATACGTAAAGCAATGAGGCTAGCTAAGTACTATGAAAACGTCACACGTGACGGTATGCTGGAGTATTTCGAGGTCTTGCATGGTGTAGAGGATAAAGTTCTTGCAGATATTGGAGAGGCTACTGGAGGTAAACTACTGCTACCAACACGGCTTGCAAGAGAGATAGGATTGAGGGGCCGAGTGATTAGAAGATACCCCACATTACGTGGTCGTAGTTTGCCAATTGAGATCGAAAGCATACCTAAGAAGAGCTATGACACCGCCTAGGCCCTTGAGTTTATGTGCTACTGGTGCTTCTCTGCTAACAAAGTATATCCTTGCTCTACTAGCATCGGCTAATCGCAAGAGGTTATAGGCTCTTTTACGTGTTTCCTCGTCGGGGGAATGTAAGAGTTCATCAAGTATGAGTAGTGTATCTATGGCCCCTGCTTCTGCTGCCCTGTATACTTTCTCTAGAGTATAAGCTATTGTTTGTGGCTCTTTTACTAGTCTGCGCTCAAACTCTTCCATAATGCTCTCGGCCTCTATAGACGCTACCTCTTGTAGTGCTTTCCTCATAACGCCGCGCCGTATTTCTTCATATATTCCTGCCTCACCCCCCATAGACACATCGTCTACGATTATCCTTGTCTCCTCCTGTTCAAGCAGCTCCCTAAGTTTCTCAAAGACAATATTCTTTAGTCTTCCAGGCCCAGCGACAACTATTAGTGTAAGCTTCTCTCTTCTAGCAGTCTCCGCCGCTTGCTTGGCTATAGTGGAGACAGCTTCTCGAAGTCTCTCCTCTCTACGTGGATCATCCTTGCCTGGAAGGTAGAGACTACTTGAGACCATTACTTTAACTCCCTGCCCCTGTACAAGCCCTATTGCATATTCATCATAGTCTACTGCTACGACAAGAGCCTTGGCTCTTGGGATACTCTTCTCTAAGCGCTCTAACAATACTTGAGGCCATCCCATTGGCTTAATTACTGTAAGTTCCTGGCCAACATCAATACTTAGTGTGTGATACTTGCCTTTCACGCCGTACTTCTCCGGCCCTTCTATCACAACCCCTCTAACACGTAGTCTTGTCGTGAATGCTTGAAACTCAACATTTTCAACACGTACAGTAAGCATCATGGGTATACGACTACTCCTACCTGAACCTCTCTCACCAAAGTGGATCTCCCTGACTGTACGTGCTTTGACGAGGTCGCCGGGCTGTATGAGTGTAGCAAGAATCCACAAGTCGTCTGTGCTCTCTGGTATAATCTTCACAACACCATGCTTAAGGTCTTTGTATAGTATACGCATGGCCTTTCACCGTATAGAACTTAAATGGTATAGTCTCTGGCGGTCTAGACTTTTCAGAAGGCAACCAGCCCCCTCTCCTTAGCTGGCCTCGTCGAATAGTACCTAACTACAAGTGTTAGGGTGTACTGTATTATTACAGCTAACTCCTCTCGATAACTTGGGGCTAGTGATCCGGCAGGGGTCTTCATGTGCTTAAAAGGATTAATAGTACGTGCGGCTAACAGAGATGACTTACCTCATGTGTATGCTATTGAGGTGTCATCCTTTGATAGACCTTACCCTTATCCATACTTAGAGATCTTACTAAACCTTGCTCCTGACTTCTTCCTTGTTGCAGAGTGCGAAGAGAGTATTGTAGGGTACGTGATTGCTCTGCCAAGAAGTGACAGCAGCTGCCACATTGTATCTATAGCTGTTGCCCCAGCTTATAGGAGGAAAGGGATTGGCGCGGTTTTACTCCAGAGCATAATGCATACATGTAGTTGTCACGGCTATAGACGTTATGTGCTAGAGGTTGAGTATACCAATGTGCCCGCCAAGAAGCTCTATGAGAAGAGCGGATTCAGGTTACTGAGGAGTTTAGCCAATTACTATGGTCCAGGCCGTCATGCAGAGGTCATGGTGGCTGAAGACTATTCATACAAGTCTGATTTTTGTGGTGATTAATGTTTAGGCGGGTAATACACATTAATGGTGAGCCTATTAAACATTTAGAATTTAGGGTTAGGTGATTTGCCTGAACGGATTAACTTTATACTACTTGATGCAAGCTATGAAATTGCAGGCCGCGAACCAGTAATAGTGTTATGGGGGCTTACTGAGTCTGGCGAACGTGTTGTTTTACTCGATAGAAGATTTAGACCGTACTTCTACGGCCTCATAGCCAAAGGGTTTGAGGACCAGTCACAGAGAATTGCTGAGAATGTCAAAAGGCTTAGCCGTGGCCGAAGCCCAATAATTAACGTAGGGATCCTGACTAGGAGATATTTTGGTCGTCCACGTAAGGTTGTACGTGTAACGACAGTCATACCAGAAAGTGTTAGAGAGTATCGTGAAGAAGTAAGAAAGCTTGAAGGCATCGAAGATGTATTGGAAGCTGACATAAGGTTTGCTATGAGGTACTTGATAGACAAAAACTTGTATCCTTTCCGTCTCTACGAAGTCCTAGTAGAGAAGAACCCTTCTAATCAAGGCTTCAGGGTAGACAGCGTCTACACTATTGCTAGCGATCCTGTACTCGTAGAGGAGATGAGTAGAGCTAAGCTTCTTCCGGAGTTACGTGTACTAGCATTCGATATTGAAGTCTATAGCGAGCGTGGTTCACCTAATCCGGCTAAAGATCCTGTGATAATAATAACTGTGAAAAGTAGTGAAGGCGAGGAAGTATTCACAGCAGAAGAGTTTGATGACAAGAAGCCTATTAGGGAATTTATAGAGTATGTGAGGAAGTATGATCCCGACATTATAGTTGGATACAATAGCAACCATTTTGACTGGCCATACTTGCTACAGCGTGCCCACTATCTCGGCATAAGGGTTGATGTCACTAGGCGTATTGGAGCTGAGCCGACAACAAGCGTGTATGGCCATGTCTCTGTTCCTGGTAGGTTAAATGTTGACCTCTATGATTATGCTGAAGAAATACATGAAGTCAAAGTAAAGACTCTTGAAGAGGTAGCAGAGTACCTTGGAGTTATGAAGAAGAGTGAGCGAGTCCTCATAGAATGGTGGCAAATCCCAGAGTATTGGAGAGACAAAAAGAAGAGGCCTACACTAATAAGATACGCTCTAGATGATGTACAGGCAACATACGGTCTTGCAGAGAAGATGTTGCCCTTCGCGATACAGTTGTCGACAGTTACAGGTGTTCCATTAGATCAAGTAGGTGCCATGAGTGTAGGATTCAGGCTTGAATGGTACCTTATGCGTGCAGCGTACGAGAGGGAGGAATTAGTGCCTAACCGTGTTGAAAGAAGAGAAGAAAGCTACAAGGGCGCAATAGTCCTTTCACCACTGAAGGGCGTACATGAAAACATAGCTGTTCTAGACTTTAGCTCTATGTATCCAAACATAATGATTAAGTACAATGTTGGTCCTGATACCATAGTTGATGATCCTACAGAATGTGGAAAATACGGTGGCTGTCATGTTGCGCCCGAGGTTGGTCACCGCTTTAGGAAAGAGCCGCCAGGCTTTTTCAAATCTGTTCTTGAGCACTTGTTAAATGTCCGTAAAACCATTCGTCAACAAATAAAGAAGTTCCCGCCAGATAGTCCTGAGTACCGCGTGCTTGATGAACGTCAGAAAGCCGTGAAAGTACTCGCTAATGCTGCCTATGGTTATATGGGGTGGAGTGGTGCTCGCTGGTACTGTAGGCGCTGTGCTGAAGCAGTGACGGCGTGGGGTAGACACTTAATACTATCAGCTATAGAGTACGCTAGAAAGCTTGGCCTCAAGGTAGTGTATGGTGACACAGACTCTCTATTCGTAGAATATGACAAGGCTAAAGTAGAGAAATTGATAGAGTATGTTGAGAAGGAGCTAGGTTTCGACATTAAAATAGACAAGATCTATAAACGTGTATTCTTTACTGAGGCCAAGAAGAGGTATGTTGGCCTCTTAGAGGATGGCAGAATAGACATTGTAGGTTTTGAGGCTGTTCGCGGTGATTGGTCAGAGCTAGCCAAGGAGGTTCAATGGCAAGTGGCTGAAATAGTCCTTAAGACGGGAGATACGGGTAAGGCCATAGAGTATGTTAGGAAGATTGTTAAGCAATTAAAGGAGGGTCATATACCAATAGAGAAGCTGGTTATATGGAAGACTCTTTCCAAGAGTATTAACGAGTATGAACATGAAGCACCACATGTTGTCGCAGCGCGTCGAGCAATCGCGGCTGGGCTCAAGGTGTCGTCCGGAGACAAAATAGGTTACGTTATAGTCAAGGGTACTGGGAAAATTTCACAGAGAGCATACCCGTACTTCATGGTTAGAGATACTAGCAAGATAGACGTAGACTACTACGTAGACAAGCAGATAATACCAGCTGCTCTTCGGATACTAGGGTACTTTGGTGTTACCGAGAAACAGCTAAAAGCTGTAAGTACAGGGCAACGCAGTATATTTGATTTCTTCCAGAGGAAATCTACGAAATAAGACGAAAAGTAAAGGTAGGGGTAGATAGCTCCTGCTTCAGAGTGCGAAAAAGTAATGCACTAAAGACTACATAATAGAATAAGGACACGGTCCAGTAGGGTGGATAAGGGCTTTAGAAAGGTAGACTGCAATGATACTTGCTTCGTGGCGTGTACTCGCCTGGATAGTTCGTAGGGCTGACGTAGTATTAGAGGTAGTTGATGCCAGAGACCCGGTATCAACACGTAGTAGAAGACTTGAGCGCATGGTGAACAGTTTAGGCAAGAAGCTTATAATAGTGATAAATAAGTCAGATCTAGTTCCTCGTTCTGTTGCAGAGAAATGGAAGCGTATACTGACAGATCAAGGCTATGATGTCGTATATATGGCGGCTAGGGATCACAAGGGTACACGTATTCTACGTAAAACTATACGTATGGTTGCAGAAACATCACCCGTTATAGTTGCTGTAACGGGGTTTCCTAAAACTGGTAAGTCAACAATAATTAACGCGTTAAAAGGTAAGCATAGCGCCTCCACAAGTCCCATACCAGGTAGCCCGGGATATACTACACATGCTCAACTCTATAGGATAGGAGAGAATCTGTACATGATTGATACCCCGGGTGTGATACCTGTAGAAGGCGGTTGGCTTGAATCTGTTATACGGGGTAAGCCCCCTGAACAGCTCAAGGATCCTGTCCGTCCTGCAGTTGAACTTCTAAAGCGTGCAATGAAGTACAATCCGTCCTCAGTCAAGGACGCCTATGGTATAGACGAAAGGGATCCATACAAGATACTTGAACTAATAGCTCTTAAAAGAGGGTGGAGATATAAGAGCGACGGTGAACCTCTGATAGAGGAGGCTGCTAGAGTAGTCATACGTGATTACCATGAGGGTAAACTTCTTTTCTACGTTCCACCGGAAGAGTATATAGCGACAAGACTCAAGCCACGGCGTGGACATGGCTGGGTGTGATCCCAATTGCCTTCGGACTGTCCTACAGGATTCATATTCATAGCGATAACGGGTCGGCCAGGGGTAGGAAAAACAACAACATTCATGAAGGTACTCGATTATCTTAACAAGAAGGGCCTTAAGGTGGCAGGTTTCTATTGTCCAGAAGTCCGCTTATTGGGTAGACGTATAGGCTTTAAGATAGTATCTGTCGACTTGAAGGTTGAACGTTGGCTGGCTCGTAGAGAGGGATGTGATGGGCCCCAGGTAGGACGCTATAAGCTATGTAACGAAGCTGTTGAAGTCGCTAAGTATGCTAGCGAGCAAGCTGAGAAAGCTGATGTAGTGATGGTTGATGAGATTGGGCCCATGGAGTTAAAGATGAGAGAGGTTAAGGACGTAATAATAAGACTTCTCGACCTTCGTAAGCCAGGAATATTTGTCGTGCATGAAAGACTCCGTGATCCAGGTATCAGAAGAAGGCTTGATAACCGTACATGCTGGTTCCAAGTTACTTTAGACAATCGTGACTATATTATTAAGCCTATACTTGAAGCTGTAGAAGATGCTCTGGAGAGAGCTAGTAGTCGATATGAACAATCTAGTATAACGTGACTATTCCTGATTTATCTTGTGTTGTGCAATAACATTAATCCTCTGCCTTAACAGAGAAAGGTATACCCCGGAGGCGGGATGCCCGAGCGTTCCAGCACTGAAGCCTACCCGGGGGCTATGATGTAAGCTCCCTTCCGCCCCCGGGTACCGCTTCCGCGATATAGTATTCTTTCATGCTAGTATCATTGTAGTGTACTTTCTAGTGTTCCATATTGCATGAAAAGGGAGGGACATTGAAGATATAAATGGTCTCTATTGTATGCGTGCGTGTGGGGAGTGGTGCTATGAGTGAGAAGTGTAAGGAATATATGGTCATTATAGGTGATAAGCAAATATTCATTACGCCGGATGTATTAAAGATTGTTCATGAATATCTTCATAGACCTATGAGTCTGGAGGAATTTGCAAGAAAGCTTGGTCTTGAGACTTGGGAAGAAGCTTATGAGTTCATTAAACGTATACCAGCATGGATAATGTGGATGCCAATTAATTTGTGGAGGCATAGGCTTGAGAAGGAGGGTTGCCTAGAGCTTTTTGAGGGCGAGACCTGATTGTTATCTAACTACAGCGTAGCACCCGACAGACTTTTCGTATACTAGGCCGTCTCTCCTAAAGCCTCTTAGCGCTTCTTCTACTATTCGAGACTCTATGCCTTCTGCAGCTGCGCGTTTTAGTATCTCCTTTAGTCTTGCACATCCTTCTGGGCTTTCATCTTCTAGGCTTTCTATAATCTCCATTATCCTTGTTAGTTTTTCTTGTTTACTTCTAGGCTTTCCAGTCATTATCACGTCTATATCTATTCTTCCACTCTCAATGTCAAGCCCAGCACTTTCGAGGAATGTTTTCATTAGCCTTATAGCAGCCTCTGCGTCTTCTATAGTTACCTCGTTTTTAAGCGCCATCTTAGCATGTGCTTCAGCAAGTCTAATAAGAGCCTCTAGCTGGCGTGCTGTTATTGTTATTGCTCCCTCAGAACTTTCAGTACTCATCCTTCTCATTTCAACGTAGAAATCTTCTATTAGCCTAGCTGCCTCAGGAGTTAGTCGAGGACGTATATAGCGCCGCGCATAGCTTATATACTTCTTGAGGAGTTCTGGCTCTATTTCTGGCTTGATTTTTTCAGATTCACGGTGGACCTCGAGAACATGTTGGGCTAATCTTCGGTCTTCCTCGGGCCTGGGTTCGTCTTTAAGTATGAATATCAGATCAAAACGAGACAGTATTGTAACTGGCAAGTTTATATTGTCTGCTAATGTGCGATTTGTTAGGTAGCGACCGAACCGTGGGTTGCCTGCAGCTATAACTGTGGTTCGTGCATTCAATTTCGCTATTATGCCTGCCTTTGCAATACTAACTGTTTGTTGTTCCATCGCCTCGTGTATAGCTACTCTATCTTCATCTCTCATCTTATCTATCTCATCTATAGCTGCTACACCTCCATCTGCAAGAACCAGTGCGCCAGCTTCAAGGTAGTATTCGCCTGTTGTCTTATCCCTAATGACAGCTGCCGTGAGCCCTGCTGCAGTAGCTCCTTTTCCTGTAGTGTATATTCCTCTTGGTGCTATGCGTGCAGCATACTGTAGTAATTGGCTCTTAGCTGTACCTGGGTCACCAACTATTAAAACGTGGATGTCACCCCTAATTCTCACACCGTCTGGAGTTATCTTTGGTACACCGCCAAAGAGGGCTAAAGCAATGGCCTCCTTTATATCCCAAAGACCATATATTGCAGGGGCTATGCTAGCTATGATTTTCTTTCTAACCCACGGATCACGGGCAAGCGCCTTGATTCTCTCTTCGTCTTCTCTTGTTATAACAACTTCCTCAAGTATTTTTTGTGAAACTTCTATGTGAATAGCATCGACAAACATATCATAGACAGCCTTCCTCTTAGATAGACTATCGGGTTGTACGCGAACAATCCCAACTATAGTGACTCTATCACCTGGACGTGCAACATCGACTAGGTCGTCGTGAAGTACAACCTCTATACTTCTCGGGAGCTGTCCTGGCGGCACCTCTTCTGGTCTCTCTTGTAAGACTATCTTCTGCCAGTCAATAAGCTCAGACTTCTCTGGTAGCAGTCGGAAAGCACCACTAGATGATCCGCAGATTGGGCAGACAGGAGGCTTCTCAAGTATGTCGCCTACTACTTCGCCCTCCGGAGGCCATATAAACTCGTGGCATCCTTGTTCGCGTGAACAGTGCATATACATAGCTTTAACTATTTTTTCTTTAACAGGTGTCGTTCGTACGAGTATTCCTTCCAACATTACGAGCTTTCCTATGTGCTCTCCTCTAAGGCGCCGTAGGGGTGTTATCTTTGGTAAAGCACGGATCCTTACATAGAACCTCTTTCCCTCAACGTATTCGGGAGACTCTGACTCCACAACATCTTTAAGAGCCTCACTAGCCTGTCTAAGTACCTCATAAGGTTTCTCAACGAGTAGCCTAGCGAGCTTTGTATCGAACAAGTAGAGATCATTGTAGTCTACTAATAAGCTACGCTGACCCATAGTTATCATTTGCCGTAATCTTTCTCTATACTTATAGTTACCATTACGGTCACGAAAGCTCCTTATGAACTCGTAAAATCTCTCCCTAACATCTACTACTTCCTCAACGTCTAGACGGAGGGTCTCCATTTCTACTTTATCCCTACACTATTTATTCTAGCCTCCTTGGTCCCCTTTAAGTCCTATAGGGGGCTAGGGCGAAACTAGTCTTGGACTAAGAAACTTCTGCCATATTTCTAGACTCTCTTTCAAAGAATTTAAGAGCACGAGTTCTTCTGGTGAAAGCTTTGAAGAAATTTCAGCTATTGATGCAGGGCTCCTAATACTCTGCAAAATTAATGTAAGCCTTCTATCTATTATTTCTAAAAGGTACCTCACTGCCTTCTGTTGTTCCTCTAAGAGAGAAGCATTAAACTCCCTCTTTATACGTACTGACAGTCTTTCTATATAACGTAGAGCCTCCATGTAGAAATCACGGGGCAAAGGCTCAAGCTCTGCTGGTGTTCTCGCATTGAGAGTCGAAAAATGCACACGCGTTATATCCTCTATGTCTAGCCCCCTCTCAACAGGATTAGCTACACCCATCTCCTCTAAGATATCTGCAAGCCATCGTGGTACTTCGATCTCTGCACCCTTATTTAGTGTGTATTCTGCCCCATCTATGGTAATCCTGCCATAATCTTTTACAACCATTACTCTTATGGGCCTTAACCTGTACTCTATAGCTAGCTTTCTAAGTTGGAGCCCTATCTTATCCATGTTGCATAGCCCTCACTCTATACCTATTAATCCCTAATATGGGTAGGCCCTTTAAATTGGGGGTATAATTATAAGTCATTTGGGGGCTATAACCTTGTCTTCTGAGCTTGTTGAGTTGCTTTGGGCTGAAAAATATAGGCCTAAGAGCCTAGATGAAATTGTTAATCAAGAGGAAGTAGTTAATAGACTCAAAAAGTTTGTTGAAGAGAAGAATATGCCTCATCTATTATTCGTAGGTCCACCAGGCACGGGTAAGACTACAGCTGCTCATGCACTGGCTCATGACCTCTATGGTGAGAATTATAGACAGTATATGCTTGAACTCAATGCAAGTGATGAAAGAGGCATAGATACTATAAGGACTAAAGTTAAAGAGTTTGCTAGGAGTCGTACGCCACCAGAAATTCCGTTTAAGATAGTCCTCTTGGACGAAGCAGACAATATGACGGCTGATGCCCAGCAAGCCCTGCGCAGGCTCATGGAGATGTACACAGCTAATACTCGTTTTATAC
>JALTZF010000055.1:3050-4055 GCA_027046265.1 Pyrodictiaceae archaeon | reverse complement strand
AAAGTCCATGCAGTAAAGAGTATAGAGCTCTTCAAAGAGTTATTCAACTACAAGCCTAGTGGTGTGTGGCCTCCCGAGCAAGCAGTAAACGACTATGTTGTGGAGGCCTATTCCGAGTTCTTTAACTGGACAGTAACTGACCAGACTGTACTAGCCAAGACAGGTATTGACGTTTCAAAGCCTGAGAACACGTTGTACCCATGGATATTCAGGACAGAGTCTGGCAAGAGAGTCTACGTATTCTTCCGGAACACAGAGCTGAGTAACCTCATAAGCTTCACTTATAGTAACATGCCTAGCGAGGAGGCTGTAGAAGATCTAGTCTCAAGGCTGTTGGCTATAAGGGAGTCTTCAGGGCCTGGCGCAGTTGTCGTAATAGCCCTTGACGGCGAGAACCCCTGGGAGTGGTATGAAGAGTTTGGTGACAAGTTCTTAGACCTCTTCTATGCTAGGCTCGAGGAGCTCCAAGCCCAGGGCTTGATAAGGACTATCACGCCATCAGAGTACATAAGTGAGTACAGCGACTACGCAAAAGAGCTTCCCGCATCACTCCATGAATACCTTGATTTAGAGGGTAGAGACATAGCTGATATCCCGGTAAGCTATACGGCTGATGCATACTCTGAGCTGCCTAGGAGAAAAGTTGAGTCACAACTCGCCGAGGGCTCATGGGCTAGCGGCGAGCTGGCCATGTGGATTGGGCAGAGACAAGAGAATGCGGCATGGATGCTCTTGGCGAAGACGCGTGAGGATCTCCTAGAAAAGCTTGGCGTGAAGAGTCTCGCCGAGGCTTACAAGGTTAACCCAGAAGCTGTTGAGAACCTCTTAAGGGCAGAGGCTAGCGACTGGTTCTGGTGGTATGGAGGAGATGCTGGCGGAGGATTCCCTGCAAACCCACTCTTCAAGACTTATCTCGCAAATGTCTACCGCTCTTTAGGGCTAAAGCCTCCCCACTATCTCCTAGCATTCTTTAACCCTGATGCAACACCCGTAGGGACAATAAAC
>JALTZF010000055.1:0-3040 GCA_027046265.1 Pyrodictiaceae archaeon | reverse complement strand
GGACAATAAATAGGGAGGTCCCCAAACCAGTAACGCAGCCGCCTAGGATAGATGGAGAGTATAACGATGAGGCTTGGGCTACGGCCCTGCCAATGGAGGTTGGGGCAGAGTACATAGACAAGGTTCTAGTGGCTGTAGACGCCTACAACATGTACATAGCCTTAATCCCAGCCAAGAAGGATATCCTAGCTGACCCCAACCTAGAGGTCTCAATATACCTTACATCGCCGTGGAGGAGTGTGAGCCCCTACAACCTAGGCTACAACTCATTCCCAAAGACCAGTATGCAGGATCTGGGAATGGGGTTGTTCTACGAGGTTAGAATAAAGCCCTCAGAAAGCCTTGCAGAAATATACATAGCCGATGGCAGGGGAGGCTGGCTCAAGCTATTCCAGGTACAAGACATTAAAGTAGGCGAGATTGCTGAGCTAGTAGTCCCCTGGAACATGGTCAGCCTACGCCAGAGCGACATTGTGTACTTGACAGCAGCCTCATACTATAATGGCAGCCTTGTAGAGACGGCTACAAGAATAGGGCTAACCTACTACCTCCAAGTACCACGTCCAGCTGCTGTCCAAGGAAAAGTCATTATAGATGTAGAGGACCCCGTAGGCGACGACGATGGCGCAGGAGGCTACGAATACCCCAAAAACACAGTATTCAAGCCCGGCGTCTTTGACCTCACAAGATTCCGTGTAGTAGATACTGGGCCAAAACTCGTATTCGAAGTCTATGTGAGAGACCTAGGAGGCAACCCATGGAATGGGCCTAATGGGTTCTGTCTACAATACGTACACATCTACGTACACACAACAGCAGACACTAAAGGCAACACCACTACTTTTGGCCTAAACACAGTGATAGACCCAAAACATGCATGGCACTTTGCACTACTACTAGCACCCGGCTGGGGGAGCGAGCCCGTACCAGTAGGAGAGCGATCTGCACTATACTACGCTAATGGTACTGTAGTGGTGCAAGACGGCCCATTTAAAGTGTATGGCGACCCACAGAGGAATGCTATAATTGCAGAAGTCTCAAAGAACTTACTCCCCGACGTAGAGAATGCTGATAAGTGGGTTTTCGTGGTAGCACTAACAAGCTACGACGGCTATGGGCCCCAGAGAATTAGGCCCTTCGGCGTGAACGCAGAAGAATGGGTTGTCGGTACTGGCAGAGAATATGCTCAAGCCATAGTATTTAACGTTGTACCCAGGATAATGGATCTATTAGCCCCTGACACTGAGACACAGTACAGCATCCTTAACAGCTTCAAAATAGATGCTGCAGCAGGCAAGGCTGAACCCGCAGTACTCCATGGCTTTTCCAAGCAGGACTTCCAGGCGCCAACAGCTACAACAGCAACAGTGACTATAACACTAACCAAGACTATAGAGAAGCCAGTTGAGAGAACAGTGACAGAAACAGTCAGCACAACAGTGACTAGAACCCTCAAGACAACAACTACACTCACTACAGAGAAAACAGTCCATAGAACTATAACTGAGACGGTTGAGAAGGCAGTTAAGGAGACAAACACTGCTATAACCATAGTACTAGCCGTGCTAGCCTTCATGGTAGGAATAGGCATAGGGTACATTGCTAGCAGAAAGTAAGCCCGTAAGGCCCCCATTGCCCAGGGGTAAGAGTAATAGAACCCATACTTTTTACACAGTATTATCATAGACAGAACAAGAACTAAGCCAAGCACGGCTACCTAGCCGCGGAGGCCGCACTGCCTTGGCTAGGCTAGAGCTCGTAAATGTTGTTAAGCGGTTCGGGAAGATAGTAGCAGTAGACCATGTAAGCTTCAGGGTTGAGGATGGAGAGTTCTTTGCACTCCTCGGCCCAAGCGGTTGTGGTAAGACGACAACACTACGCCTCATAGCCGGGCTAGAGACCCCGGATGAGGGAGAAATATACATTGATGACGAGCTTGTCAACTATGTCCACCCCAAAGACCGTAACATAGCAATGGTCTTCCAAAACTACGCCCTCTACCCCCATATGACAGTTTTCGAGAACATAGCTTTCCCCCTCATGGTCCGCAGGAAAGAACTGGGATTGACACAAGAGGATATACGTAGACGAGTATATGATATCGCTAAGCTTCTCCAGATAGAAGACCTCCTAGACCGCTACCCATCCCAGCTTAGTGGAGGACAGCAACAGAGGGTAGCACTGGCAAGAGCGCTTGTGCGCAGGCCAAGGATATGGCTCCTAGATGAGCCCCTAAGCAACCTTGATGCAAAGCTTAGAGTCTACATGAGAGCTGAGCTTAAGAGGATACAGAGACAACTAGGCGTTACAACAATATATGTTACCCACGACCAGGTAGAGGCTATGAGTATGGCTGACCGTATAGCAGTAATGAATAAGGGCAAAATAATGCAGATAGGAACACCCCTAGAACTATATGATAGGCCTGCAAACACTTTTGTTGCATCATTCATAGGTACACCCCCCATGAACCTCATCAAGTGTAGCTTCGACTACCAGGAAAGAGAGAAGATGCTCACGATAAAGTGCCCAGGCTTTACCCACGCAATCAAAGGCGGCCTGGCATCCACTATAGCCGAGAAGACCACGTCAAACAACATCTTAGTAGGCATAAGACCTAACCATGTAAGAATAGTGAAGCCAACCCATCCTGGAGCAGTCAAAGGCAAGGTGCTCGTATCAGAAGTCCTAGGGTCTGAGCAAATACTCTTAGTTGATATTGGCGGGGAAACAATACGAGTCAAAGTAGGCTTTGAAGGAGAAGCTTTTAGGGAAGTAGGAGAGGAAGTAGGCCTAGTCATAGACTATGATAAGATATACCTTTTTGACGGTAAGACTGGCCAAATACTCACCTGAACAGTAGAATATCATGGTAAAACAATATTATTTATTATAGTTTCTGATAAATCACATCGTGGAGGAGGGACCCCTCATGGCTTCGCGTTCAACCCTAATTATTGCAGCAATAGTAGTCATCATAGTTGTAGCAGGAATAGCATGGTACTATGCTTCAAAAGGCGAAGAGAAGACCCCGCCTCCA
>JALTZF010000054.1 GCA_027046265.1 Pyrodictiaceae archaeon | reverse complement strand
CTATACTAGAGGTGGAGGGTCATATAGTTCTTTAAGCATATTGTAGAGTCTAAGCCATTCAAACCCGCGGCTAGTTATCATGTAGCCGCCCCTGCTATCACGCTGGACTAGCCCTCGGAGAGCCATTGTCTCAAGAAGCCTACGAGTTCTTTGATGCGACAAGTTGGCTTCTAGTGCTATTCTACTAGTCTTCTTTGACTCCATACTAGAGAGAACTCTAAGTATGTCGGCGACAACGTCGTGTCTACACCTCTTCAAGGGCGTGCCTCCCACCACTAGCACTCTCTACACATGTTATTCTAGGCACTAAGCTCTTACGGACGAAACGTACGGCCTACGTATATACTCCTGGCAGGCCTAGTCCTACTACTAGGTAGGACGAAGGGCTGGTATAGAATGAGCGAGCTCAGAGTAGGGGGCTCTGTTAAGCTAAGCGGCCCCATAACATTCAATAATGTCAACATTGCTGGGTCAATAAGTGTTGATGGTGACATCAAGGTTGAGGACGAGTTTGTGGTCTCTGGCTCAGGAAAGATTAAGGGCAAGCTCGAGGCCTCAACAGTCAATGTGTCGGGCAGCCTCAATGTTGAAGACGAGCTGAAGGCTAGAGAGTTAGTAGCTGCTGGCTCGCTCAAAAGCCGGGTTATTCGAGCCAAGACAGTTAATGCTTCAGGATCTATACAAGTAAAACTACTTGAAGCTGATGAAGTCGATTTTAGTGGGCGCTTCAAGGGAGTAATCCGCGCTAAGACCGTCCATATCGGCAAGAAGTCTGAGGTTCGAGGAGTAATAATTGCTCATCACGTGACTATAGGGAAAGAGGCTGAGGTACACAAAGTCGTTGCACACGAGGTTGTCATAGGCAAGGAGGCAGAAGTAGAGGTTCTCGAAGCTGTAAGAGCGACTATAAAACGAAAGGCTACTGTAGAGAAGCTACGCTACGTTGAAGAATACAGGGTCGAGAAGGGGGCTGAGGTAGATGTTGTAGAGAAAGTGGAGAGGCTTAGTGAAGAGTCAAGCTTCCATGAGCAAGTAGAGTAGTACTGTTCTCTTGAGATGATCAAGTGTTACTCCATCCATGTATACTAGTCATTTGCAGTGATGCTCTTGCTTTCTACAGATAATGGTTGCAAAGTCTGCCAGCTCTCTAGCTAGGCTATATACTGATGCTTGGTTGTGTATTACACGTCTTGCATCAGCATAAACTGTTCTAGGGAGAGTCACACCATAACAGCCAGAGAGCACCTTATCTGTTTCGGAGAGCGAGCTGATGAGCGATGACACTAGCTCTTCGCGCCCCTTAACGCTCAAGTCCATTCTCGCGAGTCTCTCTAGGATCATTGCGAGTTCGCGAAAGCTATACCCCCCAGGGCCTCCAATACACTCTGCTGCCTTCTTCAGGTCAGCTATGGCTACATTATCACCGTTATTACCCACTTCTAGGCACCACGTGTAGATGTGGCTGTGAAGGGATATATAGTAGTGTTAGGAATATTAGTCCCTACACTTGTGGGCCTTCTTCTTTTCATGGTATGCACTGACTATGAGTACAAGTAGATTTTTGTTCGGGGGGATGCCTCAAGTAGCATACTCCTGGGTTCTAGGGTATGAGTCGTGTAGCGTCTTTAGGAGGGGGCTTTCGTCTCCTGGCACTCAGTGGTGTCTTGACTGGTCTTGCAATAGTGTTACACTTGTTTAAGGTTCCATTCCCTCCTGCCCCGTTTCTCAAGTTTGATCTTGCTGGTGTACCTCTTGCTGTTTTAGCTCTGTATAGTGTCAGTAGTGCCCTCATTGTCCAGCCTGTGTTTATGCTTGGGCTTCTTGCCCTTGGCGCAGATGTTATAGGTGCATTGATGAAGGTTACAGCTGAGGCTTCAACATTCATACCAGTCGCTATGGTTTATAGGAAGTTTAAGCGGGTGAATAGCCGTAGGCTACTGGTTTTCATGACTGTTACTGGTGTCTTTTCACGTGTCATAGTCATGGTTCTTCTTAATCTTGCTATTACGCCTTACTGGCTACTATTAGCAAAGTGGGTGTCTACGTACGATGAGGCTTGGAGCATTACGCTACACTACTTGCCAGCAGTAGCGGCTTTTAATGCTATTGCTGCCGGCTATGTAGTGCCTATAGCTTATTCCGTATTTAGGGTGATTTCCCAGGTGTCAAGTACTATGGAGGAGTAGGACTAATGGATGTTAAAGAAGAGTGTAATGATTACGCGGTAGTTGTTGAGGATTTATGGTTTCGCTACCCTCATAGCGGCTGGGTTTTGCGTGGGTTAAGCCTTAGAGTTAAGCGTGGTGAGACAGTACTCGTCATAGGGCCCAGTGGTAGTGGGAAGACAACACTCTTACGTGCACTTACTGGTGTAGGCAAATACATATACGGCGGGAGGTCTAGGGGCCGGATACTATTATGTGGAAAGAGCCTTGAAGAGTATAGTCTTGAAAACCTTAGAAGAATTATACAGGTAGTAAACCAGAATGTCTATACTCACTTCATAGAACATAGCATAGGCTCTGACCTTGCCACCCAAGCATATAATGTACATCGAAAGGCGTGGAGAGAGGAGCTAGAGAAAGTTGTTAACGCGTTAGGCCTCAAGAAGGAACTCGGCAAATACTTCTTTGAACTTTCTGGGGGGCAGCTCCGCAGAGCTGCTGTTGCAAAGGCACTACTCTGGAACCCTAGGATACTCGTATTTGATGAGCCTCTCATGTGGCTTGATGATGAAGGCACACGAGACTTCTTAGCTGTACTCGGGCATCTCAAGTCTGCAGGTAAGACCGTAATAGTATTTGAGCACCGTTTTCTACCTCTTCTAGACCTTGTAGACTCTGTCTACATGCTAAAAAATGGCGTCCTCAACCGCCTAGACAAGATAACTTTCAGGCAGTCATCTCGACAGTTAAGCGGTGAGCCCAGTTCTCTCACTATAGGCGATGAGAGTGATAGACCAGTTCTTATCGCCAATAATCTCCAGTATAGCTATAATGGAGAGCTTGTGATACGCAGTGCTTCTATGCGTGTCCTCCATGGTGAGACTATAGTCGTTTATGGCCGTAATGGTTCTGGTAAGAGTACTTTGCTAAAACTCCTCGCTGGCTACCTCAAGCCTGTTAAGGGCACTCTTACTAGGCGTGGAAGAGTCTTCTATATACCCCAGAACGTCTACTTGTTCTTCACAGAAGAGAGCCTCCTCAAGGAGGCCTATACAGTCTGCCGTGCCTGGGGCAAGGAGGGCAGATGTGTAGAAGAGGCTTTTTCGTGGCTCAACCGTCTAGGACTCAGAGGCTTAGAAGATGCTTCGCCCTTTAAACTCTCTTGGGGCCAGGCTATACGGGCAGCAATAGCTATACTGTTAGCCGTATCGGATAGCGACACTGTGATATTATTGGATGAACCCTTTACTGGCCTAACATACTCTGACCGCTCTAATCTTGCAAGGCTACTTGCTAAATTAAACATGTCCAAAATAATCACGCTTAGTAGTATTGAATCACTCGTATTCGTTAGAGGAGCCAAGGTTTATACCCTGAGTAATGGAGTACTTAGGAGAGCAAGCGTAGTACCTCCCTATGAGCCTCTTGAGGCAGCTAGGATTCTTGAGCAGTTATATGGTGGAGGCGTAGACTAATGGCATCTCTCATGAGTCTAGCATACCTCTTTGTAGCATCAAAGAAAGCTACAGAGTATGGCTTCATAGCTAGAGTGCTAGCCCCATTAATAGTCTTTGTAGGCCTTACAATACCTTATCTTCTGCCTACTACTAGGCTTGCATCCCTACAACTCATATTATGTCTACTCTATGAACTCATTCTGGTAGGTTATCTTCGTGGGTATAAGAAGGCATTGAAGGGCCTAATTTTAGTCCTTGTATTCATCTTGTTAGGCTTACTGGTACAGATTCTATCACGTACTCTAGGATTCTCAGCCGCTGACCCTAGAGTAGTAGTTATGGGCACTGTTAGGCTTGTAGCACTACTCTTAGCGCTCTCCCTACTCTTCCAAATGCTTACTATTAGTGAGCTTAGATACTTGCTGGAGAAGCTGGGGTTCAAG
>JALTZF010000053.1:1716-4186 GCA_027046265.1 Pyrodictiaceae archaeon | reverse complement strand
CTTGTGGCGGGGTGGGTTAGGGCTGTAGCTTATTCTAGTAGTGCTAATCTCGGCCCCGGCTTTGACGCTGTAGCAGTAGCTCTCGATGCTTTCTACGATGTTGTCGAGGCTAGGGTAGAGCATGAGTTGCATGGTGTGGTTGCCGAGGAGGTTTCTGGCGAATATGCCGTGGATGTCCCCCCTACTAGGAATACTGCTGTCGTAGCTGTTGAGAGGTTACTTGAAGCTGCTGGCGTTAATGATGTTGGTGTAGTGTTGAGGATTCGTAAGGGTGTGCCGCCAGGCAAGGGGTTGGGGAGTAGTGGTGCCAGCGCAGCTGCAGCAGTAACTGCTGTCTCGAAGCTCCTAGATCTGAGGCTTAGTGGTAGCGAGCTTGTAGCCATAGCTGGTGCTGGCGAAGTAGCCTCTGCAGGGTCACCCCACTACGACAACGTGGCTGCTAGCATCCTTGGAGGCCTAGCCCTTGTAGCTATGGTTGAGGGCTCTCTTGTCGCTAGGAGCCTACCTCTAGATGCCGTGTTTGTTGTGGGGATACCAGAGGCCAAGACTCCACCAGGCAAGACTGGGGTTATGAGGAGTGTACTACCACGCCACGTAGAGCTTTGGAGGGCTGTAGAGAACTGGCAGAGGCTAGCCATGCTCGTAGCCGCGTTCTCCCAGGGAGACCTTGAGCTTGCAGGTAAGCTAATGATGAGTGACGCTATCGTCGAGCCTGCCCGCTCAAGATACGTGCCATGCTACAATAGGGTTAAGGAGTATTCTCTAGAGGCTGGCGCCTACGGGGTCGCAATAAGCGGTGCAGGCCCCTCAATGATAGCACTAGTTCCTCCAGAGAAGAGTGACACTGTAAAGGCAGCCATGAAGGACGCATATGAGGAGTGCAACGTAGAAGCCATGGTCCGAGTTGCCCGTGTTGCGGGGCCTGCAAGAATAACCTAGTATAATCCAGCTAGACATGATACAATATAACAGTATAAAGTAGAAGCTACTTGGTCCCCTTATAGGCAAGACTGTTTAACTTTACTTACCATAGACCTCGCTTCTCCCATCTATGTATGTAACTGTTTTGCTGCTATGACACAGCTCCTGGGCACTCTTAATTGATGCTATATTGGTGTTTAGCAAAACGAGCGCCTCACCATAATCTACTTCTTCGTGCACTGTACTACCAATCAATATACTCACACCGAAAACCTTGTAAAGCACATCATTGGCCACGCCACTCTGAAGCAGTAATAGATGTGAACCAGGATCGTATATTGTAATTAGCCCCTCAAAACCCACATAAGGCTTTAGCATAACCTTCACGTAGTTAAGTACAAGCAAGTAATGCCTAAACTCTCCCAAAGGTGTCTTGACAGTATGCTTGTTATCACACACTTCCACGACGTACACTGCCTCTGAATTGCCACGCTTAAACAACTCATAGTCTGTAATGAAGTTAAAGTCGCCCTTCTCTAATACTTCCAAGTTTATAGACAGCATACACACCTTCCTTAAGGACAGGGGGAGCTCTTAGTAGTAGAAGTAGAACGAGGCCCAGCCCTAACCCAGCTGAGAAGTATGGGAGTAACAGCTATTAGCAAGATCAAAAGCAACAACAATGAAAAACCATCTACCCATACTATCTTTAAGCACTCTGCCTATTAGCAGCCACCCCCCACAACACTTACTCCCCTAACCTGCAACTCTACGCGTTAACCCTGGCATACGCATGACTGTCCAGTGAGCATGTGGGACCAGCATATGCCTTTACATCAGTCCACGCCCACCTACCAAGAGGGTCTATCCCAGCGTTAAAACTCCAGTAGCAGAAATAGTTCGGGTCATAGCTCACCTGGCCGTAGTGACTGGAGTAGCCGAAGAGTAAACATAATAGCAATAGGTCGTATTTGCCTTCAACATAGGCGTAAGAACTCGTATAGGTTCCTACATCGTAGACGCCCACCCCCTCGCTACGATAAATATAGGTGCATGTCGATAATAGTTGCTGAGGCACATTCCATGAGAGATTCTTCGCGGATCCTCCACTGCCTCACGCGCAGCTTCACAAATCAATGTGGTTTCCATGCTCTCAGTAACCACTACAATAACTATTCTAAGCAATTATTAGGCTGGCATATTGTGAGATTAGTGTAGGCTATTGGGTGGAGTTTAGCCTAAGCTCTTAAATATTATGAGTGGGGTACTTGAAAAAAGAGAGGGGAAAAGCTGGGTATGAGCGTTCTTTTCATCTTCTCTTAGCTATTAAGCCGAGTACTGCTACAACTATTATTATGATTATCGTGGCTATAAGCCATTTGTTGTATGGCTTGGTGACTTCTTTGTATTCTGTTACAGTTGTTGATGATGTTGTTGTTGACGTTTTAGTCATGGTCTTCGTTGTAGTTAGTGTTTTTGTTGTTGTTAAGCTTTTTGTTGTTACTATTGTTGTGGCTGTAGTCTCTGTGACAGTCTTAGTGACTGTTTT
>JALTZF010000053.1:0-1706 GCA_027046265.1 Pyrodictiaceae archaeon | reverse complement strand
TCGTTCTTAGCGCCTCAAGGAGAGTGCTAACTTCTTTTCTAATGCTCTCAAGTTTTTCAAGGCCTAGCCTTGGGTTGTGTACTCCTATACGCTTAACCCTAGCTAGTTCGGCCATGTACTTGCTGACATTTATCCCGAGACCTTCTATAGACTCGATGTACTCTCTAGTTTTGCTGAGTTCCCCTAGGAAGCTTTCGTACATCCTCTTTTCCTCTGAGTACTTCTCGGGATCCGTTGGTGGTAAAGAGTAATCGCCTTTGGCATGGAACACTTTTACTGGCATGTAGAGCCATGGAGCAAAGTCTATTAGTTCATATTTTTGTTTTGGATTAATAGGGGTCGTGTTTGTTAGTTGGATCACATATAGCCCAGTCTCGTTAGCTACTACGTCTAGTTTGCCTGTGAACTTTTCTGTCGTCGCGGGGCCCATGTATGTCCATTCTGAGGATGCTTTCTGCTCTCTTGAACTGTGACAGCTGTCGCAGAGCCTAGCCTCTCTCCTAACTCCATGGCTTAGCTTGTCCATCTGGAACCATACTAGTGCATTATTATACTTTGGGAGACCATTATAAGTTCCTACTAGTGCGTACGCATCATTTGAGTAGAATGGGTCGGCTGGGTTATCCCTTACTCCTGGTATTACCCTGTACAAGACGCCAGCTATGCCCGTTACATTGTATGCAATGTTTAACACTATCATAGGGTAGGGCTTGACTGGGATCCACACACCTTGACTATCACGTATGAGTATTGGAGGCTTAAATATGCCGTAGTACTGCTTGTGTTTCTGGTATGGTGTAGGTATGCCTCCTACAAAGCCTGGGCCCCACACTGTCGTTTGGTATCCACCAGCTTCAAGGATATGGCATGCTTCGCATGAGACGCTCTTATGAGGGCTTGCACTCAGCGCCTCGTAGATGTCTTCATGGCAGCTTGAACAGGAGACTTTCCTCACAAAGTCGCCGTGGATGAGCTTGCCTTTATAACTAGTTATGGGTTTGTGGCAGTCTATGCACGTCATTCCTAGCTCGTAGTGGACGTCAGGCTTCATCCCAACGGGAAACGCGAACTCTTGGCCTAAGTATGAGGCTCCTCTTCTCCTACCCTGAGGCCCGGCATGGCATATTGAGCCTCTCCCTCCTCCAGAGCATGTTATTGAGGATGGTTCCCTCGTAAACTTGTGCTTGCCCTTCCACGGCTCGTAATGGCATGTAAGGCATGTAGGGTGACATTTCTGGCATGCTTTGTTAAGCATGCTTTCCTGCTGTTTAGTAAACTCTACGGCTGTCTCATTCTTTATCATGGTGTAATTGCCTACAAAGGGGCCGCAATTGTGTGGGCCTGGCGGGATAGTAAGCCACGAATAGTATAAGCTTTGATAATAATATCTCCCCATAGCAGAATTCTTAAAGCCTTCTACTTCGGCTGGGTGGCATTTACCGCAAGTCTTCTCTATCACGTCCCAGTTAGGCTCTAAAGTGCTGGGATCAACGTCGTGGTAAAATATTGTAACTACTTTGGGGTTTTTGGGTAGTAGCATTTTCATCCTATTAGTGTCCTGAGGCTCTAGTGATGGGAGAATATCTACACGCTGCTTACCCGAGACAACCTGGAAGCCCTTCTTGAGCATTATCTGCAGGCTCACCATGCCTTCATGAGCCTTATCCATGTCTTGTGCTGTGGGATTGCCTAGATGGCAGTCTACG
>JALTZF010000052.1 GCA_027046265.1 Pyrodictiaceae archaeon | reverse complement strand
CTAATAATGAGACAGTCTTAGAGAAGCTAGCCGACTTGGCCAATAGGAATGTCTCTTACATAAATGACATCCTCAAGAGGCGAGGTCTAGGCTTCATAGAGGCTACGAGGTATAGCTCTTCTCTCCGTGACAACAGCTTTTACGCTGTACTAGAGGTTCTTGCATCTATAGAGAAGCTCTTAGACGATAGTGTCAGCAAGGGTGTTTTGAGTATCGAGGATAGAGAGGCTATCGAGAACTGCCTCCTTGGCATGTATTCTGACTTAGAGGGGTTCCTTCGTGGCGCTGCATCAATAGTTTATGAGAGGTATGAGAATGGTAATAGTACTATGGCAAAGTTTGAGTATGAAGGCGAGCTACGCGGTGATATAGCCTTACAGAGGAGGCATGGTGTAGAGTGTGGCATGGCCTACTATAAACTCATACAGTTACTAATGAACGAGACTGGCCCCCCTCTAAGGCCAGCACCTGCTCCCCCTACTGGCACTGTTGGGGGTATGGGGCCTCCAGCCAACATGAAGGAGATGTTGGGTGTGAGAAACGTGTCCCTAGTTCCGGTGAGGCCTTACCAAGCTAGGTTCTTCCTGAAGGCGGTAGTGGGCGAGGGTGAGGCTGAGGCAACAATACTCTTCGTGATTCAAAGAGTTAGGTATCCTGGCGAGGGCGACTGGGTAGAGTTGGCTCGTAAGGGCTTAGGAGAGCTGAGTAGTGTTCTTGAAAATGCTTCTAGGAGGCTAGGGTTCCTAGAGCTCATGGGTATAGGTAGCCCAGTACCAGAACGTGTCAATGTTAGGGGAGGGGGCCTGCAGGGAGTATACGTGGTGTTGCCCAAGGAGAGTGTGAGGATAGGAGAGCTACCCTACATAGAGATGGCATTGTCGGCATCGACTCAGCCCCCTACAAAGACTACTACTAGGGTAACAGTGACTACACCCCCACAAGAGACCCCGCCCACTACAACGGGTAGGGTTGAAACAGTGTCTACGACGACGATAACTAAGACTATAACAGTTACAGAAGAGAAGACTACAACACTTACAGAGACCAGGACGATTACAACAACATACCGAGAAGCTGTAAAAGAACTACCTCCAACAACAGTACTGGCAATAGCTGTTATAGCATTTGCTGTAGGAGCATTACTAGCCTATATTGCTGGTAGGGGGAGATAGCGCCTAGTCTACCCCCAAAACACTCCCATTTTTCCCTCTCCTACCAAAACCCTGCTCCACGCCTACCTCATCCTCTTCACGTTATGTTGTGCCGCCCTCCTTGTCTAGGTCTGTTCCACCTTTACCTCTTGGATGACAGCATTGTACTTCTGCCTTAAGCTACTCGAAAACCATTAATGTATGATGCTCGCATAAGTACTATTCTAGGTGGAGTATTCTTGTCTCTGCTAAAGCATATTCTTGAGGTTATAGACCTACTAGATGACCCAAGTATTGATGGGTACAAGGTTAGAGAATGGCTTCTCAGCAAAGGCCTCACAGACTCAGACATTGTTGTTGAGAGGATTGAGGAAGAGGGAGGCCAGACTGACTTTATAAGAATCTTAGTGAGAGGCGTCAGCGGCAAGAGTGCTGGCGGGAGCAAGCCTACTCTTGGCGTAGTCGGCAGGCTTGGGGGTATAAGTGCAAGGCCGAAGCTCAAGGGCCTTGTGTCTGATGCTGATGGAGCCATTGTTGCACTATCAGTCGCCTACAAGCTTGTAGAGATGAGAGCTAGGGGAGAACCATTGGATGGTGATGTAGTAATAGCTACGCATATATGCCCACGAGCACCCATAAAGCCCTACAAGCCTGTCCCAATGATGGATAGCCCAGTAGACATCTTTAAGCTCCTAAAAAGGGAGGCCGACCCCGATATGGATGCAATACTTAGTGTAGATGCTACAAAGGCTAACCTAGTAGTAAACCATACAGGATTTGCTATAACGCCAACAATTAAGGAGGGCTGGATACTCAAAGTGAGCCCAGACCTCTTAGAGATCTATACACGCGTCACGGGGGAGCCACCAGTAGTAGTGCCTATAACTATGCAGGACATAACACCTTACACAACACCAGTATACCACATAAATAGCATGGTGCAACCCTGGCTCTATACCACAGCACCAGTCGTAGGAGTAGCCATAACAGCGCGGGCAGCCGTTCCAGGATCAGCCACTGGCGCCACAAATGTATGGGCGCTAGACCAAGCTGCACGATTCATAGTAGAGGTTGCAAAAGAGTATACGTCGGGCAATATAAGATTCTACGACGAGGAAGAGTGGAAGAAGCTAGTAGAGATCCATGGAAGCATGCGAGAAGCTATGAGGAAAGGAACACCACAATGAGCAGCGCTAATTAGAAGAGCTGGAATGCATGTACGATTGTAGTAAAAGATTATCACGTGTAGCCATCGTTGTGTCTCTTAGGATAATACTGTTTTGTGTTTGATCCGGCTTTGCTGGTGGACATTAAGTTCCCTATCCTAGTCAGAGAAGTCTTCGTTTAGAACCTCCTCTCTTGGTTCTCTCTTGAGGTTTAAAGCTCGTCCCAATGTTTATACGCAAGAATAAGCATGCGAATGCACTATGGGCTAGAGGTAATCTAGTCTAGGTACCTTACTATAAATTCGTTTAATGTGTCTTCATCAGCTATGCCGACAAACCCATCTACAGGCTTGCACCCCTTAAATATCACTGTTGTAGGCGTAGACATTACTCCAACCTCGTAGGCTGCTTCAGGAGCATAGAACACATCCACCTCGGCGAAGACAACTCTGCCCCCTAGTTTCTGGGAGGCCTCAGCAGCGTAGCGGTAGAATATGGGCTTATAGACTCTACACGCCGGGCACGTGGGGCTAGTAAAGATTGCTACTACAACTGGGTTCCTGCAAATGGTCTCGTGGAATACACGGTAGCTAGTAATGTACTTTACTGGCTCCTCTATATTGCTCTCAGCGCTTTTCTTGTCTTGTCTAGCTAGCCTCCACGCCATCTTCTGAAGTATTTCTTCGAGTTCTCTGTCCTCTTCGCTCAAATCTTTACACCCCTTGTGAGGTATGTTTTGTATCAATAATTAGAGGTTTATTTATTTAATCCACCTTACCAGTTACTGGCAGCCTAAGAGGGTACTATAGTGGTGACAAACTACTTAAGACTACTCTACTCTATGGCTCCTATTCTTGGGGTCAAACCCTGCTAGACTAGCTAAAGGGGATGAAGAAGTTGTCTATGAGAATGATATATGAAGCCTACTCTCTTGCCCGAGCAGTGGAAGTATCTTGTGGTACCACCCCCTCGCTTACAGAGGCTCTTGAAGTATTAGAGGAAGTATTATCGTATCCGGGAACACTTAACGGCCTAGACTACATTGTTGAACTCTTGAGGGATGCTGCTCAAGAAGCTAGGATGAGTGGGTGTCTTGACTGGTACGTGCTGGACCAGGCTGCAGATACTCTTGAGCAAGCATACTAGGATTATGACTAGGTTCAAGCGAGTGTGCTATGGATCCTACCTAGTCAAAGTACTAGGGAAATGTGCTTGCCTGGGAATGTGGAAAGAAAAATGGGGAAGGAGAAAAGAAGGGTGTGATCTTGTGAATAGTGTCGTCTTCTTTAGGCTCTTGCACTCTTTACTCTTGTATATATCTTCCAGGCTGCTAGCAGTATTACTACTATAATTGCTGTTAGTATAGTTGTGAAGGCTACTTCTGGGTATACTCCATAGCCTAGTTCTCCCCATGGCATGCGGCGTACTGTTGGGCCGTGACAGTCGAGGCATTCTAGTGCTTTCTCGGCTGGCTGTACGCCATGGTTTACCTGCATGTACCTTATGTAAAGTATGTAGGTTTGACCATCCCATTTTACGCCTGCAGCCTTGGCTCCTACTTGGAAGGCTTTCTTAACATCTCCTGTAGCGAATGCTATTCCGACCTTGCCTGGTACTAGTACTCTGTCTTCTTTACTGTAAGGTATTACTGCTGCGTGCACACGGAATGGGTATATCTTTGATTCTGGGTCGTCACGGCTCCCTAGAGGCTTAACATAGTATACTGCTCCCACTATGGTTCCGTCTGCCGCCTTTATCTCGGATGCTTTTAGTACTCCTCCTATCTTCTCTTTGACCTTCTCCAAGGGTATTGGGTCTACTTTCTCCGGGTACACGTAGACTTGGCGGTTACCATTATACCAGGCATAGACTGGTTTTAGGTTACTGAATAGGTGCCACTTGCTTGTATCCCCAGTCTCGGGGTCTGGTATACTGAACTTCCACCTCTTAAGCTCTGGCTTAAAGGTTGCCTTGCTCCAGTCGCGGTAGTACTCTGTTGGGTATTCGCCATGAGCAATGTATGGTATGTGGCATGTCTGGCATGCTACGCGCTCGTGGAACTTGTTGAGGAACAACCCTGCTATCCCCCGGTGTGGGTTCTCGCCGTGGCAGTCACTACACTCTACAGCCTCGCCCTCACGAGACCATGTATCAGCAGCGCTTGTAGCGAACTCGTGTCCTCCCCCGCGGTGGCAGTCAACACAGCCTAGGCCCTCCCGGAAGTGGACATCGAACTTTGCTGCTAGCTCGGGATCCATGAGGTCTGGGCCTATGTTAGGCCTCTTCAAGTGTGGGCCTCCGCCGCTAAAGGCGTGACATGCAAGGCAGTTCTGGCTATAGGGTATATCTATAATACTCTTAGCTATCTTGTCTATAGGAATGTTTACCACGTACCTCCATCTACCCTTCTCGTCTTTTGTCACATTCTTGTAGCCTTTCTTTATCCCTACTGGCCCAGATAGGTAAACGTCTGGCTTAGCGTGGCATGCTAGGCAGTCAATATTGTGTAGTTGCTCCTCAGTAGGCTCTGGGCTTGGCGGGAGGCCCATGCCCACACCATGGCACATACTACACCCTGTTAACCCAGTAAAGCTGCCGACCAGGTTCTCATAGCCTGGTGGAGTCTTCTTTAGTTTTACATAGCCTATCCAGTTCAATACTTTTGTGCCATTCTCAAGGAACATGGCCATACAGTAGTCGTTGAAGGCTAGCTTGCCGCCAAAAGCCATGGTTTTACCGTTTATGCCAGTATTCTCGGATACTAGCTGGTAGTGGTAGCTGTGGAAAACCTCCAATACATCGTCTTCGTGGCATTTAATACAAGTCTTAGAACCCTCGTACTTGACAATGTTCTCTTCTTTAAAGAACTCTGTGTGATCCACAATTTTTGGTTTTACAGGCTTGTACACTTCAACTATACCAGTACCCGTAGGCTGTGTAGCTACGTAGTATACTAGAATACCTGCAATAACTATTACTACTAGCAACACAACCCAGGGAATCCAAGCTCTAGGAATACCCCTACTATGGGACATGCCAGGTGTTCACCCCATTTTGCACTGTTGATCGTGTTATACTATCCATTATTCCAATAGTTGGGACGCTGCTAGATATGTTGAAGCCCTTATTTATCGCTAATTACGTATTATAAGTATTTAACAATAATTAAGAGAATTATAATTTTGGTTAGAATAGTAAAAATCACCCTTTAGAGAGAAATTAACGCTATTAGGAGCGTGCCACATAGCAGAAGGGCTAGAGGGGGCTGTGAAGAGTGTAGCCTGCCCCGACCCTCCAGGGCAAGGGGGGATGTGGAGCCTCGATCCCGTCAGAGCCTTCATCGCAGCCTTTCTTTCAGCTTGGCTTCAACTGTGGAGGCTCTACCTTATATTGTCCCTTTCCTCTAGTGTTTTGATGGCTAAAGTACAGCTGAGCCGTTGTGGGTGGTGATTAAGGCGTGAGTAGGGCTTTGTGCAGTATTGGGCGTTGTAAGCCTATAGGGCTACGTGTCCGGGAGGCTCTTGTTGATGTTATGAGGCTACTATATGAGCGTAGGCTAGTGGGTGTCCGTGGCGGTAATGCTAGTGCACTTGTTGTCCTCCCTGAAGGGACGAGGTTTGTCTATGTTACTCCTAGTGGGGCTGTTAAGCCTCGGTTGAAGCCTGAGGATATCGCAGTTGTCGGTGTTGACGGGTATGTGTATGAGGGTAAGCCTAGTGTGGAGTATAGGATGCACCTAGAAGTCTATAATAGTGTTGAAGGTGCAAGGGCTGTAGTTCACTCCCATAACCCTACGACGGTTCTCCTATACTATAAGGGGCTCAGCCTCGACACGAGAGCCCTAGGTGTTGAGGCCAGGTACTATCTTGGCGAGTGTGTTTCGAGCGTAGGAGCATACGAGCCTGGGAGCGTGGAGCTAGCCAGGGCCACGGCTAGTGCGCTGAAGAAATGCCCCGTAGCGGTATTGGAGGGTCATGGAGCTGTTGCTGTCGGATACAATAGTGACCCTGTAGAGGCCCTCTATGAGGCCCTGGATAGGCTCGAGGCGTTAGAGGATATTGCTGTGGCCTCACTCCAGGGCCAGAAGCTCTAACAGCTACACTTTAAGGAGTACTGTGGGGGCCTCACCAGCTTCTTTGACTGCCTCGTCTGTAGTCACTATCGTGGCCTTGTACTGCTTGGCTAGTGCTATTAGGTAGCTGTCGGCTAGAGAGAGCCTATTGTAGTGTTTCAGCTTTATCTTTGCAGCCTCAAGAGTGAGAGGCTCGTCAACCCCGACTATCCTTATGGGGCTACTCCTTATGAGGGAGTGCTTTACTAGTGCTGCCTCCCACCCAAATACACGCGCGTAGTTGTAGAGAAACTCTGCAATGTTGACTTCGCACATGAGAAGCTCTGCTAGGCCCCTATAGGCATAGTCTATATACTTCTTGGCGTCTCTCCTACCAGAAAAGTATAGTGCTAGTACTCCAGCGTCAAGAACGTACCGTTTTCTCCTCAACTTCGGCCCTCCTAGACTCAGCTATAAGCCTTGCAACCTCCAACGCTTTCTCACCATCAACACCGAATGCCTCCTCAAGGCTTCTAGGCACAATCAAGCGTATACCATCATCATCAACTACTAGCTCTAGGTGAGACCCTTCTACTATGCCAAACCTCCTCCTAACCTCTGCAGGGATAACAATAACACCCTTCCTATGCACCTTAACCCGGTACCTCTCCACAGCCCGGCCCCAACAAGTAAGGGTTCAACCATGACACTATAAAGTTTAGCGTTTAACCAGTAATGCCTTACACGTGCCTGCTTCAAGGATTTTTACAGCATCATTGTGTTTTTAATAGTATTAAAGAATATCTATCTCTTACAAAAATATTTTTCAGTTTTTATGTATTTAAAAGTAAGATAATGTTTTTATCTTACCCCTACTAGATAGACAGTTGCATAGAGGAGGGTTCGTCTATAGTCTAAACTCCCTAGGTGTTATATCATGGGTATTGAGCAGGTACTCCCCTTCACAGAGAAGCTCCACCCGAGCGTAAAGAAGCTGTTTGATGAGCGGCAGAAGAGCCTTGCAAACCCAGGGGAGTACTGGGATGAGAAGGCCCGCGCACTCATATGGTTCAAGCAGTGGGACCGGGTGCTAGACGACTCCAACCCGCCCTTCTACAAGTGGTTTGTTGGCGGCGTCACAAACATTACTGTCAACACTCTCGACCGCTGGGTCAAGACTGAGGTGCGTAACAGGGTTGCCTACTACTGGGAGGGCGAGCCTGGCGATAGGAGGGTGCTGAGCTACCAGGATTTGTACCGTGAAGTCAACAAGTTCGCTAAGACCCTGAAAGATCTTGGTGTAGAGCCTGGGGATAGAGTAGTCATCTATATGCCTATGATACCAGAACTCCCAGCCGCCATGCTGGCAGCTGCAAGGATAGGAGCTATCCACAGTGTTGTGTTTAGCGGGTTTAGCCCTAACGCCCTTGCAGACCGTATAGTTGACGCTAAGCCTAAGATACTAGTAACAGCCGACGGCTACTACCGCCGTGGCAAAATTATAAACTTGAAGTCTAAAGCCGACAAGGGCCTAGAGATAGCCGAGAAGATGGGTGTGAGGGTCGGCAAGGTCGTAATCGTGGAGAGAGGGGGTATAAGTGTCGACTACGATTTTGTTGAGGGCCGCGACCTCTACTACAGTGAGCTCACGTCAAAAATACCAGACAACACCTACGTGGAGCCAGAGCCTAGGAGGAGCGAAGACATACTATTCATACTATACACTAGCGGGACCACGGGGAAGCCTAAGGGGGTAATGCACAGTGTTGGAGGCTATATGGTCTGGGTTTACTGGAGCTTCAAGTGGACCTGGGACCCCAGACCAGACGATGTGATGTGGACTATGGCTGACATAGGCTGGATAACAGGGCACACATACATTGTTTATGGCCCTCTACTCCATGGCATCACTAGCGTAATGTATGAGGGTGCTCCAGACTACCCCGAGCCCGACAGGCCGTGGGAGATCGTGGAGAGGTACCGTGTAACAATATTCTATACTAGCCCCACAGCAATTAGGCTACTAAGACGCTACGGCGAGGAATGGGTCAAGAAGCACGATCTAAGCAGCTTGAGGCTAATAGGCTCTGTTGGAGAGCCCATAAACCCAGACGTCTGGAAATGGTACCACGACGTTGTAGGCGGGGGCAGGATACCAGTAATCGATACTTGGTGGCAGACTGAGACTGGAGCAGCAATGATAGCTCCTGCTCCAGGCATAGCACTTGTCCCCCTAAAGCCTGGAAGTGCAACGTACCCCCTGCCCGGTGTCGATGCCGATGTGGTGGATGAGGAAGGCATGCCGGTAAAGCCAGGAGTCAAGGGCTACCTCGTCATTAAGAAGCCCTGGCCAGGCATGCTCTTAGGGATTTGGGGTGACCCAGAACGCTACGTGAAGACTTACTGGGAGAAGTACAGTAAGCCAGAGGAGGGTGTATGGGTATACTATCCTGCAGACTACGCTATCCGCGACGAAGACGGGTACTTGTGGCTCCTGGGTAGAGCTGATGAAGTCCTCAACGTTGCTGGGCACCGAGTGAGCACTGCAGAAATAGAACATGCAATAGTAGCCCATCCAGCTGTAGCTGAGGCTGCTGTCATAGGTGTACCCGACCCCCTAAAAGGTGAGACGCCTCTGGCCGTAGTCGTGCTTAGAGAGGGGTACAAGCCTAGCCGGGAGCTAGAAGAAGAGATAAAGAATTATGTGAAAGAAGTGTACACACCAATAGCTGCTCCTTCAAGAGTACTCTTCGTCAGAAAACTGCCTAAGACGAGGAGCGGGAAGATAATGAGGAGGCTGATTAGAGCCGTCGTCACTGGAGCTACGCTAGGAGATGTCCCAACATTGGAGGATGAGGCTAGTGTAGACGAGATAGTGCGTGCATGGGCAGAGTTCGGCAGAGAGCTGGGAGGAGCTGTCTAGAACCAGTAAGCTTAGCCCTTGGATCTTTGCCGCCTTCATTCAATCATGTTTATAGTGTACTCAATAATTCATAGTTTTTATTCTAATCTATAATATAGAATAGAAACATTTTTCAGTGTGTCCTATAAGTGGAGTCTCAAACCAGACCACGAAAAGGTATGGCTATTGAGTGAGGTGATGGGATGGCTGACGCGAAACTCGCCCTAGCCGCTGCAGTAGTAATAGTGATTGTTGTCGCAGCTGCAGCATTCATTGTTGCAGGTAGAGGTAAAACTACTGTAACAGTAACTGAGACAGCTTACCAGACAACATACGTTACTGTAACAGCACCAGCTTCACCAGCCTCTCCACCACCAGCAACTACAACCCAGCAGCAGACACCAGCAGGGCCAGTCACTACTGTAAAGATAGTAGCTCTCCTACCACTCACTGGCGACTTAGCAACTTTCGGCAAGGCAAATAAAGAGTCTGTCTTGATGGCTGCCGACGATGTCAACAAGTACCTAGAGAGTAAGGGTGCTAACTGGAGAATCAGTGTACAAATTGTTGATACTGCAACAGACCCTGCCACCGCCAAGGACAGATTTGATGCCTTCTACCAGCAGGGGGTAAGGTTCTTCGTGGGGCCCATGTCAAGTGCTGAACTAAGCCAGATTGTAAGCCTCGTACAGCAGGGCTACAAAGCTGTAGTCATAAGCCAGTCTAGCACAGCTCCAGCCCTCGCACTCAAGGACACTGTCTTCAGGTTCCCGCCCCCCGACGAGTTCCAGGGCAAGGTGTTAGCCAAGCTCTACGAGTCTGATGGAGTTACACACGTCATAATAGTCTATAGAAACGATGACTGGGGTAGCGGCCTGGCTGGCTATGTGGAAGAATACTTTAAGCAGGCGGGCGGCACTATAGCAGACAAGATACCCTACGACCCGAAGGCCGCCAACTTTGCTAATGTGGTAGAGCAGATAAAGAATGATGTCGAAAACCTGCTAGGCCAGGGAGTGCCAGCCGAGAAGATAGGTGTAGAACTCATATCATTCGAGGAGGCAGCCAACATACTTGAGTTAGCAAACAACTATGACGTACTAAAGAAGGTCAAATGGTATGGTAGTGACGGCACAGCACTAAGCCAAGCTGTTCTCCAGAGCCCAGGCGCAGCAGAGTTCGCCTCTACTGTCGTGTGGAAGAACACTATAACATTCTCGGTAACAGACAAGACTGGAAAAGTGTTCTGTGAGCTCAAGAAGAGGATTGGATACACTCCAGACCCCTACAGCTTAATAGCTTACGACGCGGTATGGGTTCTAGCTCTCGCAATAGAGAAGGCTGGAGGGCCAGATGCGAGCGTAGATGCCGTAGCACAGGCAATACCACAAGTGCTCCAAGAATATGTGGGTGTCTCAGGTAAGATAGTACTAAACGAGTTTGGCGACCGTGCAGGCTCAGACTATGGTGTATTCGTTGTAGAGAAGACTGATGGAGGATACGAGTGGGTCATCAAGGAGATTTACCGCTTCGAGAAAGACGCGCTAGAAGCTGTTCAGGGTAACCCCCTATCGTGCAGCTAAACCTGGGATAGAGGCTTCTCCTAACCCAGTTTTTTACCTAATCTTCTACGCTAGCTCCTAAGCCTACCCATAAGCCATAGAGGTGCTATAGTGTATACTGAGGGCCGAGTAATATGACGGCAATACTTGAGACTATAGGGCTTGTAAAGAAGTTTGGTGAGTTAAGAGCATTAGATGGTGTAAGTATAAGAGTTCCAAGAGAAAAGATTACACTGCTGATAGGCCCTAATGGGAGTGGGAAGACTACATTAATAAACGTCATTAGTGGTGTGTACAAGCCTGACGAGGGCAGGATAATACTTGATGGAGAGGACATAACTAGGCTTCCGCCACATGAAAGGTTTAGGCGTGGTCTTGTCCGCTCATTCCAGGTACCACGACTGTTCAGCGGGTTGGCTGTTGTTGAGAACACTGTGTTTGCCAGGTATGGAAACCCAGGCGAGGGCATTGTATCTGGCTTGTTTAAGTGGTTGTGGAAGCCCTTTGAAAAGGAGACAGCTAGGAAGGCCTTTGAGATACTGTCTTTTACGCGTATAAGCCATTTGTGGAATAGGAGGCCTAGCGAGCTTAGTGGGGGCCAGATGAAGCTCTTGGAGGTCGCACGTGTCCTCATGCCGGATAACCCTAAGGTCATACTCATGGATGAGCCTACTGCTGGTGTCAACCCTGTCCTTGCCCATGAGATTTTCAAGTTTATCCAGAGGATTAGGGATGAGTATGGGGTTACTTTCCTCATTGTAGAACATAGGCTGGATATCGCGGTAGACTACGCTGACTACGCCTACGCCATGGCCCTTGGCAGGGTCATAGCTGAAGGTGATCCCAGGGATGTGCTTGAGCACCCACGTGTAATAGATAGCTACCTGGGTGGTTAGCCTTGAGTGTTGTGGTTAAAGCAGAGAAGGTTAACGCTGGCTATGGCCGTTTCCACATAATATTTGACGTAGATGTCGAGGCTAGGAGGGGAGAGATTCTAGTTATAGTGGGGCCTAATGGTAGTGGTAAGAGTACGCTACTCAAAACAATATTTGGGCTTACAAGAATTTATTCTGGGAGAATACTCTTCGAGGAACGTGACATAACAAGAGAGCCTCCCCATGTTAGGGCTAAGCTTGGTATAGCGTACTTGCCTCAGACTGGCAATATATTCACTGAGCTTAGCGTCAAGGAGAACTTGAAGATGGCCTGTTATGGTTTAGAGGCCTCAGTTGCAGAGGAGAGAGTTAGAGAGGTCCTAGAGTTCTTCCCATTCCTCTGGTACAAGCTTTCAAGCAAGGCTAAGACGCTGAGTGGGGGCCAGAGGCAACTACTAGCAATGGCTATGGCGTTGATTAGGAGGCCTAAACTCCTCATGTTCGACGAGCCTACTGCGGGGCTAGCACCAAAAGCTGCTAAGGAGGTTGTCGAAAAGATTCTGTGGCTTAGAGAAGAGCTTGGGAAGACTATTATATGGGTTGAGCAGAATGCAAGGCTTGCTCTTGAGAAGGGAGACAACGCTATCCTAATGGTTTCTGGCCGAGTAGCCTACCGTGGCCCTGCACGTGAACTCCTTGCTGACCGCGAGCTTGGCAGGAAGTATCTCGGTGTTAAGGGGTGATAGGCCATGGCCATACTGCCCGGCATAACGTATACTCTGAGTAGTCTTGCATACGCAGCAGCTATAGGGTTGCTAAGCATGGGGTTAACCCTAACATATCTGACTACGAGAATACCAAACTTTGCACATGCAACAATAGGCATGATAGGATCCATAGTAATGCTTCTACTGATAGATAGAGTATTCTACGGCTCACAGTCATGGCTCATATATCTATTGGGCCCCCTTGCTGGGGGAGTAGCTGCAGCAGCTTTCAGCGTGTTAATGTACCGTGCTATACTCAAGCCCTTAGCAGACCGTGGGAACAGTATTATAGGCTTGATGATAGCAACACTAGCAGTAGACATTATACTATTGAATATCCTCACATTAATCCTCAATGTTGTCCCAGGCGAAAACATACCAAAACTAATTGGGGCAAACATCATAGGGTTTCAGCCAAAAATCCGTGTTGCCGGCGTCGTAGTAGACTCCTATACGATAATACTCCCAGTGGCAGCACTAGTCTTGGCCACAGTCTTCCACCTATTCTTGACACGTACAAGTTTTGGTGTAGCAATGAGGGCTACAATAGAGAATCCCGACTTAGCAAGCGCTATGGGCGTTAATGTCAACCTTGTCTACATGGTCTCATGGGCTTTTAGCGGGTTCCTAGCAGGGGCAGCAGGCGCACTAATGGCGTTTGCGTTCAAGGGTGTAGACCCCGCGGTCTCAGCACTAGTAATAGTGACTGTGTTCGCTGGGAGCATTGTTGGCGGTCTTACGAGCATATACTGGGGCCTTATTGGAGGTGTGCTAGTAGGTTTAGCCGAGAAGCTCGGTACTACAATAATAAACAACATGTACCGTGCATTCCTCGTACCAAGCCTAGGCCTCCCGAATATTTCTCTTGTAAACTACGAGAAGGTAATGAGCCTCGGTCTTGTAATCATAGTTTTACTCTACGCGCCACAGGGGCTTGCCGGAGTTGATTGGGAGAGTATTCTTAGAAGAATAAAGCGAGCTAGGGGTGGTGAGTAATGGTGAACTGGTGGATATTCAGTGATTCATTCCTGATAACTATACTAGCCTACATAGTAGTATCAATAAGCTTAAACCTTGAAGCCGGCTTTACTGGCGTGCCAAACTTTGGTAAACACCTCTTCGTCTTCCTAGGAGCCTTTGCGGCTCAGGGTATAGGTGTCAGAATAGCTGCATGGCTCTACCAGGTAGTCAACCCGGAAGCGGCTAGCCAGGCACTAAAAGAGGTTGGTAGACTTGTTCCAGGAGCCCACTGGTCTTCTATTGTTGAAGCTGCAGCAGATACTGGAGCTAATAGGATAATAGTAAACAGCTACCTGAAGCCCTTTGTAGTCGAGAACCTTGCTGTTGAGATTGCTCTACTATTCATAGTGCTTGGTGTAACTATTCTCCTAGCAATGATCTTTGGGCTTCTTGCCAGCTATGCTGCCCTAAGGCTCCGCGAAGAATACCTAGCAATACTGTTGTTATCATTTAGCGAGCTAATGGTGATGGTTGTCTTCTACCAGACAGAGAGCCTCAACGGAGGCAACAAAGGGCTGTGGGCTATAACGTTCACCCATAACCCTATACGGTTCGCACTTATTGGTAGCGCTGTACTAGCTGTACTAGCCTTCATCTATGCTGAAAGACTAGCAAATAGCCCTATGGGCAGAGCTATGAGAGCTGTTAGAGACGACGAAATCGCAGCAAGCGTGTTCGGGAGAGACATAGCATCTATAAGGCTCAAAGCCATTATTGCAGCATCAGTCCTTGCAGCGCTAGCAGGGTTCTTCTACACACAAAACAACGCCTCTGCTACAGCAATAACATTCAACAGAGTCATATGGACATTCCTGCCTTGGGCTATGATCATTCTAGGAGGGATGGCAAACAATAAGGGGGCAGTAATCGGCACAATAGTGTTCCTAATAGGTAAGAGGATCTTTGAATACTACCAAGAACCCATAGGCAAGCTACTACACATACAAGCCGAGCTCGTCGGGAGCATGCTCCCAAACATACTCATAGGAATACTCATACTCTTAGTACTATACCTAAGACCTCAGGGAATAATCCCAGAACACATGAGCAAAACCATAGAGTTCAGCAAGCTAGCCGAGGAAGTTGTAGGGAAAGAGAACGCTAGAGAAGGCAGTAGTGCCCAGAGAGAAGAAGACTAAGGTTAGTACTTCCACAGCTATTTTTCGTTTCAGCTCTCCCTGGAGATACTCTAGAAGAAAGTAGAATCCGGGAACCTAAGCACTGCCAGAGATGGATTCAAGCCCCTCTCTCCTTGCTTTTTCCTGCTGAGACTTAGTCTTGTAGGTGGGCTCCTACTTGAAGCTTGTCTGGCTTGAAGAAGCTAAAGCTAATACTATAACCTCATTATTTAGGCTTTATCACACTAACCCATTTACCCATATATACATAGTGTACGATATGACATACTACCCCGATAGGACTAAGGCAGTGTTACTAGTTGATGACGAAAACAACGTTGTGGGATACGTAATGGCGTATTATTCGGGTAATAAGACGTTTATGCATGCATGGAATACTGGTGCAAATACGCTAGGCATGTTTCTTGGCAGATTATATGGAGTAGATAGTATTGTACTACAGCTCCACGGCTCCTCGACAGACTCAGCTGAAGACTTTGCCAGGGTACTGGGAAGCTACGGGTTTAGTGTGGAGATAGTATACTACCTAGACATGGCAATCACTAGCTCCTCCCCATTCAAACCCTACTATGCGCCTAGAGTTAAAGTAGTAAGGCTTGGTAGAGAGCATGCCATCGATTACGTGGATTTAGAGGCTTCACGCGGTAGAACAGTAAGTGTTAGCGATGCTATGGGTATTCTTGAGTCACTACGGTGCTATGGGGCCTACGTGGACTCTGTCCTGGCTTCTATTGCTTGTACGTATATTAGGATGCCTGAGGCCTGGCTTATAGGCAATGTCTATACAAGGCCTACACATCGTGGACGTGGTTTAGCAAAGACAGTAACTAGTACTGTGACGGCTCAAGCACTAAATTGTGGTGCTAAGCCTTTCCTCCACGTAGAAGAGAGTAATAGGGTAGCTATTCACGTCTATGAACGGCTAGGCTACAAGACACTAAAGGCTAGGCCTTGGATTAGAGCCTTGAGGACTCCAAGGTAGCCTTTCGTGTTGTTTAAGGCAAGCCCTCATACTCAACGCCTACACATTTTTTAACGCATGTTAAAGTACTATATTCAAGGGTGTACACTGTGAAGCCTCAAGACAAGATCAGGGTAGTAAAGGAGCTCCTAAAAGAACTCCACCGCGGAGCTAGCGTAGATGAGCTAAAAGAAAAGTTTAGGGACATCATAGTATCCATAACACCCTTTGAGATACCACTAATAGAACAACAACTAGTAAGAGAAGGAATACCAATACGCGACATACTAAAACTCTGTGATCTCCACGTCGAACTCTTCCGGGAAGCACTGGCATCACGCGAGCTTGAAGGAGTGCCACAAGGCCATCCACTAGATCTCCTTGTTAGAGAGAATGAACACATACTAAAGATGTCTGAAGCTCTAAGCCTCTACGCTAACGCCCTACTAAGGGCTAAGAATAGGCATGAAGCAGAGAAACATGCTGAAGCCCTAAAGCGTATTGTGGGCGACCTCAAGAAGATAAGGATTCACTACCGCAAGATACAGATGGGCATATTCCCCTACTTTGAGAGAAGAGGAATAATTGCTGTACCAAGAGTCCTCTGGGGCCGCGAGGACCAGGTAATAGTTAAGCTGAGAAAACTAGCAAGACTACTCGAGGAGGCCAGTGACCCCTATGCTGAGCGTGGACGCCTTGCAGCTGAAGCACTTGATGTAGCTAAGGAGATTGGAGAACTAGTGTTCCGAGAGAACAAGATCCTTTACCCCGCATCATGGGCACTACTCTCTGAGGGTGAGTGGGCTGCAGTAAAAGAGGTATTCGATGACATAGGCTACCTAGTAGAAGTGAAGGATGAATGGAAGCCTCGTGCCGAGCCCATTCTCCCATACCAAGTCGAGAACCCAGTTGTATCCAGAGAACAACTCGAGAAGTTGCCGCCAGAGATGAGGAGAGTACTTGAGGCTCAGGGACTTGAACCAGATAGGTACAAGGTTGTAGGCAAAGAAGACTTGGATCTCGGCACAGGCTTTCTCACACTTAAAGAGCTAAAGGCTGTACTTGCTAGTCTACCAGTAGAAGTCACGTATGCTGACAAGAACGACCGCGTAAAGTTCTACACTCAAAGCAGGCTACACAAGGGCTTTGTAAGGACAAAAACAATTATAGGTAGGAGAGTAGAATTTTGCCACCCTCCAAGACTTGAGGAGCTTGTAAGGAAGACTGTTGACGAGATCAAGTCTGGAGAGAGGGACATGGCAGAGTTCTGGACACGGCAAGGCGACAGGATTATTAGAGTACTGATAGCTGGCGTGAAGAATGGGGATGGAGAGTACTTGGGTACACTTGAGATAGTTGAGGATCTCACAGAAGTTGTTGAGAATCCTGAACAGATAAAAGAGAAGATAATAGTACTCTAACATGCCTAAGAAGGGCTCCCCTCTTTTCAAGAGTCTCTTCTACGCCTGTAGTTCTACATTTATAGTGTTCTTACAGTATACTCCTACCCTGGTGTATTTCTGTCTTGTCTAGTCGTGTAGAAAAGATACAGAGCTATGTGAGGGAGAACAGAGAGCATCTCATAGAGGAGGTTCGAAGACTTCTACGCATGCCCAGTATATCGGCTACAGGCGAGGGCATAGAGGATGTTGCCTCTTATCTTGCTGAGTGGATACGTGAAAAACTTGGTGGTAGTGCTACACTGTTAAGGTATGGTGGGCACCCAATAGTCTATGGGAGTGTTCAAGGTTCTACAAACCGCATGGCTGTATTCTATAATATGTATGATGTCCAGCCAGTAGAGCCTCTTGAGGCTTGGGAGGCCCCGCCTTTTGAGGCCCAGATTATTGGTGATAAGATTATTGCGCGTGGAGCCTACAACACTAAGGGTGCACTAATGAGTATGCTCCTAGGCGTCAAAGCGTACATAGACTTGTTTGGCGAGCTACCAATAAACATAGTCTTTGTTCTTGAAGGCGAAGAGGAGCTTGGAAGCCCCTCAATGCCCCGCTTCGTCGAAGACAAAGGAGAGGAGCTACGTGGAGCTGAAATGGTCTACTTTGCCTTCCCCTCAGAGCGTGTGCCAGGAAAACCCACCATAGTCCTCGGCAACAAGGGCATTGTGTTCGTGGAGCTTGTATCCCGTGTCTCCAGGTACGATGTCCACAGTAGCTATAGCAGGGGCCTATACAACCCAGCAGCCATACTAGCTAGGATAGTATCACACCTCATAGACCCCCTCGAAGGCCCGAGAATACCATGGCTTGAAGAGAAGACTGTGACTCCAACAGAGGAAGACCTCAAGTACTTAGACCACATAATAGAGGCTCAGCCTGCTGAGGAACTACTAAAAAGCTATGGTGTAGAGAGGCCACGGCTGAGGGGGAGAGACTGGTACATAGCAG
>JALTZF010000051.1:2583-4329 GCA_027046265.1 Pyrodictiaceae archaeon | reverse complement strand
CCTTTTATGGAATTTATTTTATTTTATAGAATTTTTAGAATTTTTTAGAGTACTGTAATCATTGAGTAATATTATAGCAAGTCTCTGGCAGTGAGGGACACTTGTGCTATAGTATTATTTTGTTTTACAACTATAAATATTTATATTTTTTCTGTTGTTTTTGTGACTATATGGGTGTAAGTCTATTACTGATTATGAGGGCTTAGAGAGATTGAGGTATTGAAGACAGTGACTTAGCTAGTGCTTGCCCGGCTTGAAGCGCTTAGGTAAGGGTGTATGGGATGTCTGAGAGGGGGGTTGGCTCTCTGAAGAAGAGGTTTGTAGGCTTAGGTGAGCGTTCACGTTTGATGATGGTGTTTGTAGTGTTGCTAGGCCTAGTTGTGGTGTTGTTGTATGCTGTGTGGAGTGGCCATGATGTAGGCATTGTTAATGGGTTCTGTAGCTCGTGCCACGCTATGGGCGTTATTGCGGGAGACCTCGTTGGTACGCCTCATGAGGACTTTAAGTGTACACGTTGTCATAACCCGCCTTTGTCTATGTATTTTCGTGGTTTAGCTGTTGAGCTTGGTTTGTCGCGTTTAAGTGTTTATGAGCTGCAGGAGCGTAGGCTTAGGATGGAGGATGAGTGTGTCCAGTGCCATCGTCCCCAGACTCTTGATGAGCAACGTATACATGTTGTCCACTTTCGTGTTATCTCGAGTGTTGAAAGCTGCACAGTGTGCCACGTGAACCACGAGATGGCCCCTGAGTCCCGGGCTTGTCTGAGTTGCCACAGATTAGACACTGTAAGGAGTGGTCATGGAGAGTTTCATTCACGAGCATTAGAGGAGTATGGTCGTGGTATTGTTACGTGTGAGCGCTGTCACGCCGAGGGAGTCATGTGGAGTATTGCTATTCCACCTAGCAATATCCGGGCATGCGTTGAGGGGGTGAGCTGTTTCCAATGTCATGAGAGTCTGGACCCGGTAGTGAATGTTGACGACTGCTTAAGGTGTCATAGGAGGTGAGGGTGTAAGAGCTCATGCCTAAAGTTGCTGGGAGAGTCAAGGAGTTCGTTGAGAAGCGTTATCGGGTTGTTATTGTAGCTTGTATGCTTGTCTTAGCTGTTATTGTAGCTAGTTTTGTTGTAGCCCAAGAGGCTCCTGGGCCAGTAGTCTACTCTAGTAGTGTGGCTGCTATTTCTGCGAGTGGGCATAGCGGTGTTTGGCAGGAATTTTTGGCGGGTAAGCCTTTGGCTAGGGCTTGGAACCTTAGTGGGTCTTCATCATGTATTGTTGTAGGCTACCGCGGAGAGGAGCCTCAGTTTTATCGTGTAGAAGTACGGGTTGCTCCTGGTAATGGCAGCGTTATTGTTGAAGGTGTTGGCTTTGACGAGGCGTTCCGTTATTCTACAGAGACCGCTACTTTTCTTGCAGCCTTAGTTGCAGGGTATGACCCGTGGAGCCTGGACTACTATGTCCGTTTTGAGCCCTTGAATGGGTCGTTTAGCCGTGTGTCTGGGCCTAGTGCTAGCTCTCAACTATATGCTGTCTTTCTTCAAGCCCTAGGCGTTGAAGTGGCAAGACATGGTGACGCTGTGTCTACTGGCATGGTTAGTCTTGACGGGCTTGTGGGTGCTGTTGGAGGAATAGAAGTTAAGGCCCGTGGGGTACAGTTGCTTAACGCCTCCCTAGTCTATGGCCTTGGCTCAGAGTATGAGCTTGAGAGAGGTTGTAATGTGAGTATTGTTGGCCCCTTTGTCTACAC
>JALTZF010000051.1:0-2573 GCA_027046265.1 Pyrodictiaceae archaeon | reverse complement strand
TGTCTCTCTTAGCCGAGGAGGAGCCAGAACTCTACGAGTCTGTTAGCGAAGCCATGAATAGGGTGTTATTCTATGTTGTTGAGGCCCAAGAGGCTAGCGGTAAGGGCTACTGCTTTGTAGCCGTTGAATACTATTCTCACGCATTAAGCGAGGTCATTAAGCTTTATTCGCTTCTTGGAGTGAATGGTTATAGTGTTGCTAGAGACTATACTGAGACTCTTCGAGAACTAGCACACCGTTTCCTCGGCATAATCTCTAACGAGACAAGCACCATGAGTAGTGGATTATTGGCAGGCTATGCTTATGCTAGAGCACTCATAGAGAGGGGGGATAGAGAGTTTTCTGTTCTTGACAAGATAGACTACTTGTTAAGAGTGTTTGGGCTACGCCAAGAGTTTGTGCATGCTGGTGTACAGGCTTGTAGTAGGGCTGTAGTCAGCTATTCTCGTAGCATAGCAATGCTTGTAGCCATAGATAAGTTGTTGAAGGATAGGACTCTACAAGACAACATGTCCATGGCGGCTGTTAGGGATAGGGTTAGAGCGTTTACTAGGCTTGTCGAGAACACGGTATATTATAGTGTGCTTGTCTCAGTTTACGGGAAGGCTAGGTCCTCTATTCCAGGCTTGGCACACGCTGAGATACGTAGGGCAGAATATTATCTTAGTAGGAATGAGACACTCATAGCCCTAAGCCATGCCGTACAGAGTCTTGCATACGCACTCACCTTCTTTGCACTCCACCCAGGCGTTGAGGAGGTTTGGGCAAAAAGGCTACCATACGTTGTGCTTGCTTCTCTCATCATAGGCGACCCGTATGGGCTACCACAACTCTACTATGTTGAGCGTATACTCTACGGCTTAGACCGCGGCGTTGAAGATAGTACCTTGCTTTATGAAGCAGAGCACTTGTATGCATGGTCGCTAGTTACTAGGCTTTTGTTTCATGAAACCAGCATGGGTAGCAGTGAGAGGTGAGCTGTGTATGTGCGCGAAAATACTTGCTTTACCATGTATAGAATCTAGATACGCATCTGCAATACTTCTTCTCCTGCTACTCCTTGCTGGCACGCCAATTGTTGCCTTAGGACAGCCTGGAGAGATTAAGGGAGGCGAGCCTCTTGCCTTAAGTGTTGTTGAGAAAGCCTCCAATAACACCGTCATAGTTCTGTTTCGTGTAGAGGGGAAAACAATTGGTTACGCTAGGCTGACTTACTCGGGTATACGCGAAACCACGGCTGGACTAATTGCCGAAAAGGCATTATTGTCTGTTAGGCTTAATACCAGATTGTTCCTCGTTAAGAGTCTAGGAGAAGTAAAGACAGTAATTATGTACCGTATCTCAGGAGAAGGCAAAGTATCTGAAGGAGTTAGAGTCGGAGGGTCATTCTATGGTCTAGACCTATCTAGGCTACTGCCCGTGGTTGAGGCCCCTAGGAAGAGGCCAGTTTTCTATAGGATTGAGAGCCTTGACCTACTAATATTGGGCAAGAAAGACAATAGGATAATACTAATTGCAGGTATTGACCTCGACAAAGTAATTAAGGATACTGGTTTTCCACTCTTATTGTCCCCAGACTATCCCAGCTATGTCCCCAAGCTGAGTTGCGTTCTTAGCGATGTGAAGCTTGTAAAGTGCGTTGCTGAGAACCTCCGGGGGTACCGTTTTGCAGAACTCTACATTGCTGGTGAGCCTAGTGTATTCACTGCTTACCGCCTCTATCTTAACCCTGTAGGGCTTAAGTTGAGGCCCGAAGTACCCTTCAACCTAACAATAACTATTCGCGGCACAACGCATGGTGGAGCTGTTTTTGAGAAAAAACTACTGATTAGTGAGGATAAACCCATAGCTGTACATAATATGATCCCGGCAAGGCCCTGCACTATTAGTAGTTTAATAGTCAATATTAGTACAAGCGAGGAGTACAAGGCCATTGATGTTGCAAGCATGCTTGGAGGCCATATTCTCCTCACTGAGCCCCCATACATTGTTGAGCCAGAAAACGTGACCGTATTAGAGAGGGACGGAAACCGCGTTAAGTGGGCTGTAGAGTTTAGGGATATGATACCTGCTAGGCCTACTGCAAGCCTTGTTGAGGAGGCCGAGTTCTGGAAGATAGTAAAGACTGGGCCTGCGACCTTTACGGTGGAAGCAGTCTTTATGCCAGAGAAGACGCCCCGCATAGCTAATGTCAAAGTGTTACTTGATGATGGGAATACTATTTCCTTTAACTTGACTTTACCGAGTATTCTCTCTCCGAAAAAGTATAATGTGAAAAGGGTAAGGCTTGAAGCCACTGTAGTGCCTGGAATACTCTACTTAAAGAGGCTTCTCGCAAAGCTGGAAGACGCGCTTGAGTATAATGCACACAAACTTAGCATAGATGAGCAGTATATCATATTAGCTGAGATAAATAGGATTAGGCAGAAGATAGCTGTTGAGGAGGCTCCACGATTTATTGCTTATGGTTTTATAGAGAGAGGTGCTAGAGTTGAGACAAGTAATGGCTTACTAGTGGTGCTACATAACGTGTCTACTGTTAATGCTACAGTTTGCTCTGGAGACCTCTATGT
>JALTZF010000050.1 GCA_027046265.1 Pyrodictiaceae archaeon | reverse complement strand
CTACTCCATTCTTACCTTAAAGTCTGCCTCGATGCTTGACTCGTGTTTGGTCTTCCTAGCATCTTATAAGGGGTTATGAGTAATTTAATTATTAAGTCTCTCATTCTTTGTCCTCATTTTAGTTTAATAGTTTGCTTCTAGGCTGTGCTGGTGTGGAGGTGTATGCGTGGTGGCGAGCAAGGTTAGAGACATGTCGCTCAAGGATAGGGGGATGCTTCAGATAGAATGGGCTGAAATGCATATGCCAGTTGTGTCACGCTATATCCGTGAGGAGTTTAGTAAGAATAAGCCTCTTAACGGCGTGAAGATTGGCGCGGTTCTCCATGTCACTAAGGAGACGGCTGCTCTGATAAGGACGCTAGTTGCAGGCGGGGCTAGGGTCAGGCTTGCAGCGAGCAATCCGTTGAGTACACAGGACGAGGTTGCCGCCGCACTAGCAGATCATGAAGGTGTTGAGGTCTGTGCGTGGCGTGGAATGAGCGAGGAAGAGTACTTCTCTTGTATACGCTGGGTAGCAGAGTTTGAGCCCAACATAGTCATTGATGATGGCGGCGACCTACACTCTACGATACACAAAGAATACCCGCAGGTAGCTGAGAGGATTTGGGGCGGAACAGAGGAGACTACAACGGGGGTAATAAGGCTAAAAGCCATGGAGCGCGAGGGCGTGTTGAAGTATCCGGCCATAGCGGTTAATGATGCATACACAAAGATGATGTTTGACAACCGCTACGGCACTGGTCAAAGCAGTATTGATGGTATACTAAGGGCGACAAACATACTGTTTGCAGGCAAAACAGTAGTTGTTGCAGGCTATGGCTGGGTTGGCAGAGGCATAGCACTAAGAGCTAGAGGGATGGGTGCAAGAGTTATTGTCACTGAAGTAGACCCCATAAAGGCATTAGAAGCAGTAATGGACGGATACGAGGTCAAGCCAATGATGGAAGCAGCAAAGATAGGCGATGTTTTCATAACTGCTACTGGTAACAAGAAGGTCATAAGGCGTGAGCACTTCGAAGTCATGAAGGATGGAGCCATACTTGCCAATGCTGGTCACTTCAATGTAGAGATATGGATACCAGACCTCGAAGAATTAGCAGTACGTAAGAGGCAGATACGCCCCCACGTCACAGAGTACACTCTAAGGGATGGCCGGAGACTATACCTCTTAGCCGAAGGGCGCCTTGTAAACCTTGTAGCGGCTGAAGGTCACCCAAGTGAAGTCATGGATATGAGTTTTGCAAACCAAGCACTCTCAGCACTATACATAGTTGAGAACAAAGACAAGCTAGAGCCCAGAGTATATCGTGTGCCACGTGAAATAGACGAGGAAGTCGCCAGGTTGAAACTCAAAGCCATGGATGTGAGAATAGACGAACTCACAAGAGAACAAGTAGAATACTTGCAAAGCTGGAAGTAGTCTTAGCCTAGACCAGCAAGACATAGTAGTGACTAAACATAACGTGGTGTGAGGGCGCTAAGACACTTAAATCAAGCCAGTAGCACACTCAGAACTAGTGGGGCTATGAAGCATTACAGCCGAGCAGACCGCCTGGTGTGAAGAATTTCGCCCCTTTGCGAGCCCCACATCAAAGAGTGCCTATGACGACTACGCCAGCGCCTGAAAATATACAGCCACGCTAATGATGAGTGACTTGGCTCAGAGGCCTCAGCTTTCTCCCCCTATATCCTCCGTGAATCTCCACACTCTTTTTGTTGCGTCAAAGTAGACCAGTCCAGCCTCCTTAAGCTTCTTAAACAACTCGTACTGCTGCTTCGTTAATAGAACCCTTATCTCATCATCATTAGCAGTAGGCATCATCTCAACCTTTTCTCTAAAGCTCTCCCAGAACTCTCTGTCAATAGCTATACGTTCTCCTCCTACTGCAAGCACTAATGCTCCCTCTCTCTTGAGCCGTTCAAAGAAAGCATCCCTATCACGTAGCCATTGGACCTCATGCTCAAAGACTACTCCCTGTTCTCTAAGTCTCTCTATAGCTGTGCGTCGCCGAGCACGCTTCTCTGCTTGCGGCTGATAGTAGGGTTGAGTTGTCCTCTCTTTTTCCTGGAGTTGCGAGAGCTGATTCTCGAGCTTCTCTACACGCTTCTCTACATCTTCAATTCTCTCTATGACCTCAGCTATCCTCGCAGACAAACTGTCTATCTTTGCAGTCCAAGGATTAATTATGTCTTGTAAACGCCTCTCAACCCTCTTCACAATAGTATCAACAAGCTTCTCCACGTCAATAGGCTTAACTTCTACTTTACCCTCAGCAATGAGTTGTTCCACTCTTCTCTCAATAACATCCCTAACAATCCTCTCTACATCCTCTCTAGGTTCAACCCCACTCGTGTATCCGAGCTCCCTCAACACAATGCTTCTCACATAATCAGATACAAGACTAAAACCAAGCCGCTTAGCCTTCCTCTCAAGCTCACGGTAAACCTCCTCTGGAACCCTAACAGCAACTATTCTATCAGGCAAGGAGTAGTGAGCACCCCCAATACACTACAAGTATATAACGCTGCCTCTAACTTAATCTTACTGTTACACTATCTAACCTTATTACTTCGCAAAAGCTAAATAACTACGTAACGGGGCAATGATCGAGGCTGTACTCGCTGACTCCGTGAAGACACCTTTAAGTAGTGAGCCCCCAGAGCTAGTATTGAGTTAGTCAAGAATAAGGGTGAAAGCTGATGAGTGTAAAGGATAAAGTTATTGTGTTACTACACGATGTCTCTAGCGCCCAAAGACTTGTAGATATGGCCCGGCTAGTTTATGGACTTGGGTTTAACGTCTTCCTAGTCTCCAAGGTGTATGGTGGCGCTGCTACTAGCGGTGTACCAGAGGTTAGTAGGCTAGCTCTTAAACTTGGCAAGCAATTTGCTGTCTTGCCCAACGTGAAAGAGGCTATTTTCTTGCTTGAACCAGAGAAAGTGTTCATAGTTAGCAGAGAGCATGGCGAACCAACAGATCCAAAGAGCATTGCTGACAAGGTAGCCAGTAGCCAAGGCAAAGTCTTACTCGTGTTTGGTGGAACAGAGTCCTCCCCAGGCAAAGACGTTGTTGGACTCGGCGAGCCGGTATACATAGTTGGCACAGATGCGAGAATAGGTGCGATAGGTGAAGCAGCAATAATACTCTATAGCTTAGTCCTGCAACACAGCTAACAGTATTCAGTGCTTGTTTCGTTCTAGAAACTTCTTAACCTCCCATGCAATGGCTTCAGCTAGTGGAACAGGGACAGCCTCTCCAACTTGATTGTATTGTTCGTCTTTGCCGCCAAGGAATACATGGTTATCAGGGAAACCCATTAAGCGTGCTTGTTCTCTCACCGTAAGAAACCTATCCTCATAAGGATGTATGAACCTGCTACTACCCAAGACCGTTGGTGCATGACGCCGTGGATCCAGCCTTATCAGGTTGGGAAGACGCTTCCCTCTAGCCCCCTCATAGTATACTAGCGCTTGTCCCCACCTCAGCCTAGCAATACGCTTAAGCTTTCTGTCAGACAGACTCTGCGCCTCGTGGTTTAGTAGCGAGGGATCTCCTGGAGCAGGGAGGCCCGAGAGTGCCTCTTCAACGCTAACACGTCTTCTCCTCTTCAAGGGCCGTATAGGTATGTTTGATATGAATACACGTAGACGATGACTAGGTGTCCCGTAGTCCTCTGCGAGCAGCTTGTTGAAGTATATTCTCTCATAGCCAGCTTCAGCGAAGATTTTGCGTAGCTCAGTAGCTACATCAAGTATAGCAGGGACATTCTCCATCACAAAAACGCGTGGCCTAAGCTCGCCTACAATACGCGCAAAGTGCAGGACTAGTTGCCCCATAGGATCCTCGTAAAGTCTATCTAGGGGATTCTCTCTCCTCCGAGGATTAGCCCCTGTAAAGGGCTCGCACGGGGGACTTCCTATAACTACATCTGGCCTGCCTACAAGTTTCTCTACCAGTGTTCCAGTAACTTCCTTGATATCCATTGCTAGTGCTACAGCTTCCGGGAAATTAGCCTTAAAACTCCTTATTGCAGCTCTGTCATTATCCACGCCGAGCAATATACGAAAGCCAGCCCTGCGAAAACCCTCTGCAAATCCTCCTGCACCACTGAATAGGTCAACTACCCCCGGCCCCGTCTCCACGTATATCAGCCTCAAGCATTCTAACGTATTGGCGTAGTATCTGTAGTCTCAGCTCTCTATCCTCGTCGGGAACAAGCATAGACCCGCATCTCGGACAAGCGAATTCGTGGTCTAATGCCTCTTCAAATGTGTACCGGGTTCCATCTAGTGGGCATATGTAATATTGTGTTTCACTCTCAGTTTCCAAGAGTGCTTTTAGCCTTTCAAGAGTAGCAATTCTTCGAGCTTTAATAACGCTAGGAAGCCCCTCATAGTTTATTCTCCAATAGAAGATTATTCGCCCCTTGTCTGGATGCTTTACTTTACGGTAAGTCACAAATCCTTTTTCTGCAAGTATATTCAGTGCCCGCCTAACACTGCCTCCTTTAAGTCCACTCCGCTCTATTATTTCATGTTCAGCTATCTCGTCGCCCTCTTCGTACATAACTTCAAACACCTTCCTGGCATCTTCGCCTATTAACCTCTCTACAAGGATGAATAGTCTCTCTATATCTCTGCTACTTGAGTCTTTACTCACTATGTTCACCCTATAACTTAACTAGTTGTCTTCCAGGCTAACTACTTTTTTGCTGCGTGGAGAAGGTATGATCTTTATTTTCGCATTAGGAAACTCGAGTTTCAGCTCTTTGCCCATGTACAATCTGTCAAGAAACACAGCTAGAGCCGCCACCTCGCTATGGGGCTGATTGCCTATAGCAACATTATAGTCTGCTTCTTCATAATAATAAGGTGGTACCTTCTCAGCACCAACAACTATTAGTTTAGGCTTCTTGCTCGCTCTAATAACCTCTATAATATCATCAATGTGTATACCATACATGGTTAAGTGGACAACTTCACCACCACTCTCCTTCCACTCCTTTACCACCTCCTTGCCTGGCTTGCCGCAACTCAGAAACATCTCTCCACCCCAACGTTCGAGCACGCTTTTAATTGAATCCATCACATGCTGGTCGCATATGTCTGCTAGTATGAACCCATTAGCACCAAATGCCCTAGCTACAAGGCCTACATGTGTCGTTATCCTCTTATCCCTCCCTGGCCTATGCCCTATCCTCAAGACATAGACCTTGCCGTATGATTTAGCAATATGTGTATATGCCATACTAGATCCCTAACTCCCATTCCGTTCTTAGCTGAAACGGGCAAGACTTTGAATAGTGCAGGATATGTGGATCGAGCGGTCGTGTCGATAAGTTTCACTATTCTTTCAAGTTCTTTAGCGTCTTTGATCTGGTCTACTTTATTAGCAGCAATAACCATAGGCTTGTCGAAGACTCCTATGCGACGTAGAATTGAGAGGCCTTCAGAAAGTTTCTCTATTATTACATGCTCTGGCTCAGATACATCTAACACGTACAATAATGCGTCAGATTCTACAGCTTCTTCTAGTGTTGAGTGGAAAGCCTCTATGATCTCTGGTGGTATCCTACTTATGAAGCCCACGGTGTCAACAAATGCTATCTTTAAACCATTAAAGCTGATTGCTCGAACTTTAGGTGATATAGTAGTGAAATATTCTGGTCCAACAGGTTTAGCCAGACCTGTGATTTTGTTAAATATACTAGTCTTACCGGCACTAGCATAACCAACAATAGCTATATGTGGAAGTCCATAACTTCTTCTCTTTGATCTCTCATTGGCTCTTCTCCTACTTAGTTTTTCAAGCTCACGTCTGATCCTAGCTATCCTAGAAACCATGTATTTGTAGTACTTGTCTATAGCATAGACTCCAGGCCCAAGAAAGCCTGGTAACTCGCCAAGTTTAGCGAGCCTAATAGCTTCACGTACAAGTGGCAGTCTATGTTTAAGTCTAGCTAACTCAATCTGGTATTGTGCCTCCTTACTACCTGCATGTAACGTGAATATTTCAAGTATGAGTAGTGTCCTATCAATGGCGTCAACACCAACTGCTTTGATTATCCTGAAGTATTCTCTAGGCTTAAGGTCATCGAATACAATTATCTTTGCCTCAGGATCCCCGCGTAGTGGCTCGGTTTTCTCTTTTAGCTCTTCAAGTTTGGCTTTGCTTAATAGTTTTGAAGAAGAAATACGCCTATACTTCACTATATCAACAACTTCGTATCCTGCAGTGTCAGCTAAGGCATATGCCTCCCTTATTTCCCAATCTATGAGATCACGTGGCAATAATAGTACAGCCCTACGCTTATACCATGAATTCATCGCTATACGGTGATCACCCTCTCACTTAACCACTCTTCGAGGTTTAGGTCTGCCAGTTAATTTAGTCAGCTCCAGAACTCTTAATCTTCGCGTAACTCAGCTATATCACCAAGAGTCAAGTAGAATTTATCGCTCCTGCTCGTCTCCTCTTCATATTCCTCGGCAACAGGTTCGAGAAGCTTTACACCAAGCACTCTTTCTAGCCGTCGTGCTAACTCTATTGATGGAGTTAGTGTTCCAGCCTCAATTCTCTTAATGACATTTTCTCCAACCTTAACTTTGACGGCAAGATCTTTCTGGGTTAAGCCTAGCCTCTCGCGTGCCCTCCTAACTCTTTGTGCATAGTCTTCAACAACTTCATACCGCTCGATGAGCCCTAGCCCAGGCTGTCTTCTGCGTGCAGCTGGACGCTGTGTTATACTAGGTCTTTGTCTTCTAGGTTCCTCTCTCGATATAGTATGTACTTTTGGTTGCTCTGATACACGCCGTGCAGGGGAAACACGGAGCCTAACTGGCTCATCGACCCGTGTTCTCTGTGCTCTCTCCATGTATCTGCGGTAGCACCTATCGCAGACAACGACTTCGGTCCCCTCTATCACTATTGTATGTCCTCCAACTGTTATTGGGGCACCGCACATTTCACAGAATAGTGTCTCTCTGCGCTTGAAACTCAAGCCGTGCCAGCACCCCAGCATAGGGTAGTTATGAGCCACAAACCATTATTTAGGCTTCCTATGCATTCTTATCAATATGAGTGGTGAGCGGGTAGTATGAATAGAGAACGTGACAGCACTACTGACGCGCTCCAAGAGTACATTTATCATCTTGAGCGGCGTATAAGAGAGCTTGAGGCTGAACGTGCTGAGCTAAGGAGAGAGTTACGCCGCTATCGCATGGAGATAGATAAACTCTTGAGCCCACCACTGATTGAAGCTATTCTCCTCGAGGTCTTACCGGATGGGCGTGCAGTCGTAAAGAGTACTACAGGCCCAAACCTTGTAGTAACAATATCGAGTTCCATTGATCCACGGAAACTTGTGCCAGGAGCACATGTAGCACTAAACCAGCGTGGTAGCGCCATTGTAGAAGTACTCCCCCAGCGTGAAGACCCCTTTGTCAAGTCTATGGAGGTAATTGATCGTCCAAAGATAACCTTTAATGATATTGGAGGGCTTGAAGAGCAAAAGAGGGAGCTTTATGAAGCTGTGATACTGCCACTTAAACAGCCAGAGGTATTCCGTGAACTCGGAGTAGAGCCGCCAAAAGGTGTTCTCCTCTATGGGCCTCCAGGCTGTGGTAAGACTATGCTCGCTAAAGCTGTTGCTGCAATGAGTGATGCAACATTTATCCGAGTCGTTGGCTCAGAGTTTGTCCACAAGTATGTTGGTGAGGGGGCAAGGATTGTTAGAGAAGTATTCAGGATGGCTCGTAGAAAAGCACCAGCAATAGTCTTCATAGACGAGATAGATGCTGTTGCAGCTAAGAGGATAGATCTTGGGACAAGTGGTGAGAGAGAAGTACAGAGAACACTAATGCAGCTCCTAGCAGAGATAGATGGCTTTGATCCCTTAGATAACGTCAAGATCATTGCTGCAACAAACAGGATAGACATTCTTGACCCAGCACTACTAAGACCAGGCAGGTTTGATAGACTCATCTACGTGCCCCCACCAAATGAGAAAGCAAGATACGAAATATTCCTCATACACACAAGACGAATGAAGCTAGAATCCGACGTGGACTTAGCATACTTAGCGAAGATAACAGAAGGCGCTACAGGAGCCGATATTAGGGCAATAGTCATGGAGGCAGGCTATAACGCTCTAAGACGTGCTGCAAAAGCAGTCTCTATGAAAGACTTCTTGGATGCTATAGAAAAAGTGCTAAAGAAGAGGCATAGACCATACATGGAGCAAACAGAATACAATGTAGCACAACAACAGCAAGTTACAAGCGAGTCTGGAGTAATGCACATCTAGCATAACACAAAACTATCTTAGCGCCTCTGTTCCGACTCGTTGACTTCTAACAACTTTCCTATACTTCTTCCAGACCAAGCCCATCCTATCAACCATTCTCTTCCATTGTTTCTCGTTAACTTCACGGTAATAAATCAATACGCCACCACTGCGTAGTTCCTTGTAGCCAGACTTAAGGAATAACCTGTTATCCTTAGATGCAAATACTGTACAATAGGTTAAGAGACAAACTACAGGCTTCAAATGTTTTCCATAAACTTCTAGTTTACATTCACCAGACTCAACATCAAAGAATATACAGCGACCCATAGCCTCAGTATCAAGCCTGTATACACGCACTTTACCACCAGGTGTTATAATAGTCTCTCTTGGTTGTCGTAGCACAACAGACTTAACCTCATCTGGAAGCATTCGCACCTCAACATCGAGTATGAATGCGCCAGAGTGTATCACACAGCACCGGTTACAGCCTTTTGGGCACTCCATCCTATACGCGTCAGCCAGGATAGACTCACCTATTTCCTCAAACACAAGCACGTTAACATGAGTGCCTGGCGTTGGCCTAAATACTGCAAGTAAGCGATGTAGCCTAGGACTATAATAGACGCCGTCAAACCAGCGCTTAAGCCTAGCAGCCTCACGCAACGCATAGAAGTTCCACTCACGGTTTCCTTTCCTAGGTTCACGGAGGACAAAGACTTTGCCCATAGTACTTCATGCCTCACTACTCCCTAAATGTTATCCTTCTCTCGTAAGCATTGTACCCCTCTAGTCAGAAGGTCCTAATTAATACTCCTCTAGGGCTTTACGAACTGCGACACACATGTCTTCAATTGCAGGTTGTGGCAAGCGTGATAGGAGAGCACGCACACTCCTACTACTGTTCCAATGGCCGTGGCCGCGTAGTCCACCACTAAAGCTCTTCGGTATATGTAGTAGCTCGTGAACTAGTGTCCTGAGTAATCCCATGCAGTCAAGTTCTCTGGCATTTTCACTTATAATTTCTATAACGTATGCAGGCTCGCAGATGCCTAGACGCGTGAAAGGAGAAGGTGTACCCCATATCCTAGCATATGCACTGCTTCTTGAGCCCTTGCTCACCGTCACAAAAACACGATTGGGATCAATATAGTCTAGTCCGAGTAACTCTATGAGCCTCTTCACAACAACTTCGAGGTCTTGGCTCCGTGAAAAATTGATGCGTGGCATGGCCGCTACGCCTTAGCGCCTCCTCCGCCTCCTCCTGGTAGCCTCTTCCTCAGCTACTTCATACGCTTTAACACCAACACCCATGAGCTTCTTAAATACTGCATCGAGGAACTTTACGTGGAAGCCACGCTGCCCAACGAATGCGCCAAACTCATCGCTCTTTACTTTAACTGCAAGATAAGGCCCCTCAAAGTCAACGTCTACTATGTGCTTGTATACCCAGCTCACTGGGTGTACTGCTCGTATAATATTAGTGAAGTCTAGTGTGAGTTCTACAGCTCTAAGCCTTAGCTCTGTGTCCTCTTCAATCTTCTGTATTCTCTCGCCGCCGCGTCCAACAAGTCTACCAAGGTACCCCTCTTTGACTATTATTAGTGCGTCAGGAACATGCTCAGCTGTTATCTCGAATTGCTTCTTAGCATCTATGAACTCTACAACTGTTATCACGTCAGCGTCTGGGGCATAGATTCTTGCAGCTTCGATAACCCTCTTTTCGCTCTCGTTGAGAGGCCTATTTCTCATCCTTAACTCTATGAGTAGCCTTATTCCTCTCCTCGCGCCAGGCCTAACAATGTCCTTAAGACCCAAGTCTACAACCTTAGCTTTCTCCTCACCCAGTAACACCTCTCTCATAACAGTGGCTCCATCTCTCTCCATGCCATGAGGCTTCTGGAATACAGGGTCGCCAGCTATAACGAACTTACTATTCCTACCTATCCTCATCAATATCTCTATACTACTCTCTGGCGGGATATTCTGAGCGTCATCGAGGAATATTACAGCATTATCGAAGGTTCTGCCACGGAGGTAGTGTGTGTCAGCAAATAGTAGCTTACCACTCTTAATTAACTCTTCAACCTTGCTCCACTCAAGAAAGTCTGCTAGTATGTCACGCAAGTACGAGATAGCTATCTCGTAGTATTGTTCTCCAAGCTCCTGGGCTGTTAGCTCCCTGCCTGTAACAATGTCTACCACTGGTCTAGACAATATGAAGCGTTCGTACTTACCCTTAAGCACAGAGTCGATTCCATAGAGTACACTGAATAAACTCTTCCCACTTCCTGTAGGCCCAAACAAGCCAACTATCTCGTATTCATCGCTTGTAAGTGCTTCAAGCATTTCCTCTTGACCAGGACTCATGGGCTTAAGCTTTTCAAGTATGCTCTCCAATGTTTTCACCTCCCCCATACAGTCTTCGTTTACGCGTCAATAGGCTTGACGGGTTCATGCACCCCTAGTATCCATAGAAGCTTAAATGTTTGAGAGGTTTATGAATGCTACTGGTATTCAACAAGAACAGAACTACAATGCTAGATAGCTCAACGTCTGAGAGAGTGTTAGCAATGTACTCTACTAGCAATAGCTGGGAAGAATGGAACAAACTGAAAAACAATGCGTGGAGTAGACTACTCGAAGACTTACATATAGGATATCTAGACGAAGACATACTAGATATTCTACTAGAATTCTTTATGCGCCCCAAAAGCTTCACAAAGAGCAGCTGCTCTGGCCGCATAACAGTCATAGACGCAGAATACCCATGGGCTAAAGAGGATACAATGACTATATTCAAGAAGCATACTCCTGTGACGCATGACGAGATACGTGATGTACTGAGTAGACCGTATGCCTATAGGTTATGGCTTAGTATCCAAGGCCCAATATACCATGTCTACGTATATGATGTCAATGAGGCAGAGGAAGTATTGAGAGTAGCGCGTGAAGCAGGCTTTAAGCATAGTGGGATAATGAGGACTGAGTGGCCTTTACTTGTTGAATTAAGGACTGGCGTTAGAGGCGACATACTTTTAGCAGATGAACAAGGCCCTTTACTAGAAGGTGAACGGCTAAAACACGTAGTAGATATTGCTAACTCTATACTTAACCAGGCAAAAAATAGGAATCGAAGGCTTCTAACAGCATTGAGACAACGAAGACCAATGGACTTCTGGAAACCTGCTCTTGTTAAGGCAAAACAGCTTGGCATACAATAAAGATTCTGGGCACTTATGCCTACCTAATACTGCTAGCAATCTGGCTATGTAAAACTAGACCTTAATAACCTTGCTAAACAATAGTTAAACACGACAGTCTGTTGCGGCGCGTCTCTGAGAATGCTCCTGGGGGGTTCATTAATGAGCTACCAGGAAGAGCGCAAGGTTGAGCTTAAGGTATCTGATGTAATGAGTACAAATCTTGTCACAGCGAGGCCCAATGAGACCATTGTTAATGTCGCAAGAAAGATGGCTGAAAACGATGTGGGGAGCGTGATCATAGTAGATGAAAAAGGCACACTTTTAGGTATAATTACCGAAAAAGACATTGTTACACGTGTAGTAGCTCGTGGGCTGGATCCACGAAACACCTATGCAGAGGAGATAATGACGCGTAACCCTATAACAATATATGAGGACGCTACTCTTGCAGCAGCAGCCGAATACATGTACGAGAAAAAAATAGGTCATCTACCGGTAGTTAATAGTGAAGGCCGTTTAGTGGGCATAGTAGCTCGCTCGGATATAATAAGGATAGCGCCAAGCCTAATTGAGATATTATTCTTGAAAGAAGCTGGGACAAGCTAGGTCTAGGCCCTGATAACAGCATAGTATTTTACCCTATCTAATACATACCATATACTATTGGTGGAGAACCTGGCACACATCTCTATCCTAGACTACTTAATTACAGTTCCTTACGTAACACCTAGAGACAGCATAACCCGCGCTCGTTCCCTTATACGTGACTCTCGTGCACGCATATTACCAGTAGTATCTGAAGAGAGAACCATGAAACTTGTAGGCATAATCAAGAGGCGTAGCTTACTCCTAGTCTCATCTACTAGGTCTAATATACTAGTCAAAGATGTGATGGAGGAGCCTCGCATAGTCTTTGGCGAGACTGTCAGTATGGATGAAGCAGCTAAACTCATGCTAAAAGTAGATGAGCCTTACGCCCCCATAGTAGATGACCGTGAACGCGTGATTGGAGTATTTAGCTATGAAAGTATTGTGGAGTACCTATTAAAGATAAAGCATAGGGTCTTAGAGGAACCCATAGAAAGGCATATGACTTCAAAAGGTCTTGTTGTAGTACATCAGACAACACCAATATACCATGTATGGCAACTAATGCTCACACATAACTTCCCAGCTCTTCCTGTTGTAGATGACAAAAAGAGAATTGTAGGCGTTATAGCAGAGTACGACCTTATTTCTCGTGGGTACGCTAGGCCCTACCTTGAAGTAAATACTGTGCGCAGAGGCCCTAAAGTACAAGAAATTATGAGTACTCCACCGGCAACCCTATACCCGACAGCTCCACTCTACAAGGCTGCGGAGATGATAGTTAAGAGGGGTATAGGCCGTGTCTATATAGTAGATGAGGACAGCAAGCTTATAGGTGTCGTAGATAGAAGCGATATTGTCTCTGCGTGGCTCGGCATAAGGTATACGTAATTTATGCCTAAGTGGTGCTTCTATAAGCATATAAGCATTAGTAATTGAATGCATCATGTATATTTGATGTTTTTGTAAAGTATTCGTTGGCTTATATAACAGTATAGTACAAGAGTGTATGGATTGTGCGTAGTATTAGGTGATATATATGCGTAGAGCACCCATGATACCTCCACGTAGACCTGAAGGAATTAGATGGCTTAGAAGCGATGGAATGCCTAATTTTAGCGACCGCATATATCGGCATGAAGGTGATGCAAAGCTTCTTGCAAGACGCCCCGTATACACAACAACAAAAACTGACACTATTCTAGGGGCAACAGAAGAGATGACAAGAAGAAATGTACGTGCTCTTCCTGTAGTCAAACCAAATACCGATATTCTTGAAGGAATGCTTACAGCTATGGATATAGTAAACTACTTTGGTGGCGGTGAACTCTATAATATTATAGTAAACCGACACAAAGGCAACATATATAGTGCACTGTTAAAAGAGCATGTCTCATCTATCATGAACCCAAACCCAGTATACATAACAGTACACGATAGGCTAGATAAGATACTTGAGACCATGGTGTTAAAGGGCGTGGGCGTACTCCCAGTCGTAATGAGTGACGGCTCTTTATGGGGTATAATAACTGAGCACGACCTAGTAATGGTTCTTGCCGAAAAGAAGGTTGGTAGGAAGGTAGAAGATGTAATGACAAGTCAAGTAATTGCAATAGAGTCTACAGCAACTATAAAGCAGGCAGTTGAGACAATGGTAAAGTATGGTATAAGACGACTTCCAATACTTGAAGATAACAAGGTATGGGGGATGATTACTGCAAAGGACATTGTAAGGCTTATAGGCTCACACGATATTTTTAGATTTATTGAGACAGGAAACATAGAAGAGGTACTAAACGCACCAGTAAAAATTGCTGGACTCTCGGGTTACGTGACAATAAGCCCTGACGCTGATGTAGGTGATGCGGCGACACTAATGAAAGAGAAAGGTGTGAGTAGCCTACTAGTTGTCGATGACGGGGAAATAAGAGGTATAATAACTGAGAGAGACCTATTGTATGCCTTAGCAACACTGGGCACCAAGTAGGCTTATGAGCTAAGCACCAGCAAGACAACCTTATGTATATTTTTAGTGACTCAATACGTGTCTTGTTTTCTGCTAAATAGTTATATGCTATATGAGATAAATAGGCTTAAACATAGGTGGTATCTTGGCTAGGTCATACCCACGTATAGAGGAATACATGTCCTCTCCCGTGATTGTGGCAAGACCTTCAAGTGTACTAGCACATGTGAGGAATCTTATGTTGCGATACCGCATAGGCCGTGTAATCATCATTGATGAGCATGAAAAGCCTATAGGTATAATTACTAAGAATGACTTACTAAAAGCGGCCGAGGACCCACTGAGTAGAAGAGCGCTAGACTCAATACTAGCTGAGGAAGTTATGACGAGGAATCCTGTCACAGTTACCTATAATAGATCAATAAGAGAAGCAGCGAGAATAATGCTACATCATAATATTGGTGGATTACCCGTTGTTGATGATAACGGTAAATTAGTGGGTATAATAACTAAGACTGATATTGTTCGTGCATATGCCGAAAGGTTGAAGGGTAGGTATAGGGCTAAGGACTACATGTATACTGATCCTCCACTTGTGAGCCCTCAGCATAGTATGTCTTATGTTATAGACATGCTTTCATCTCATCCAGCAAGAAGGGTACTTGTTGTTGAAGGTAAGCGCCTACTAGGAATAATAGCTCCTAGTGATCTTGCTTTTCTCGAGGAGTTCATGATGCCACTTAAGGGTAAGACAAAGCGTACAAGGAGATTTGCCGAGCTGCCCAAAGGCCGCATAGGTCCTGTTTACAGTTTCGCGATAACCCTTGCAGAGGACGTAATGACTCCGGATCCAGTAACGGTTCTTCCTGAAGAAGATATGGCTGTTGTTGCATCTCATATGCTGCGTGGAGGCTTTAGCTCTGTGCCAGTAGTATCAGACGAAGAACCCATAGGTATTGTGGTCAAGCACAATATACTCGAAGCAATAATAGGTAAGTGAGCATTTAAGGCTGTACTTGTAGCCAAGATTACAGGCATTAGGCATGGTAACAAATTAATAATCTATACAGTATATAATGCAGGTGTATCTGTGGGAGAGGAGAAATGAGTCTCGGAAGTGTCTATGTTAGAGATATTATGCTTAAAGATTATCCTGTTGTAGACAAGGATGAGACTCTAGAACATGCTGTAAGGATTATGAGGAAATACGATAGTGACCGCGTTATAGTAGTCAAAAAAGGTAAACTTGTAGGGATTATGACAAAGAAGGATATAATGGTTAAACTTGCAACACTGCGCACGCGAAACATTGTGCCAGGTCGAATGCATGTTTCTAGCTTTATGACACCTAACCCAAAGACTATTCCGCCAACCTTAAGTGTTGTAGAGGCAGCTCAGCGCATGTTAGCAGACAATATTGGTAGCTATCCTGTAGTAGAAGAAGACCAAGTTATAGGGCTCATAACACGCTGGGAACTAGCACAACTTGCCGAGAGACTTAACGAGTATAAAGCCGCTGATATAATGACTACAATACCAGAAGTTCTACGTACTTCAAACAAAGTCCTTCATGCACGTCAGCTGTTATTAAAATATAACGTAATATTCCTGCCAGTAGTTGACGAAGAAGGAAAGCTCATAGGGTACGTGACGATAGATGAAATAGCTGATGCGTTCTTGGCCTTCCATGATATTGTGCCAGAAAAATACCGTAAAGAACGTATTGAACACTTGCTTGTTGACGATATTATGAGGCTTAGACCACCAGTAGTCAGCCCAGAGGATAATGTTGTAACAATACTTGAGCGATTAAGGATGAAAAAGACAAAGGGAGCTGTAGTAGTACATAATGATAAGCTAATAGGAATTGTAACACTGACTGAACTAGTAAAGCTTGTGGCTACTAAAGGGTCCTAGAATAGTTCGTGCACTCTTAGACAGTATCTGACGTTATGAGACTATGCATGTATGCTCGACACTCTTTAAGTAAGCGTATACTGACAAATAAAAGTACTAATACTTCTAGTGGTGCATAATGTTGGAGGAGACTGAGACAGAGCATGGAGTTAGATTCGTAGTAGACAGTATGCTTGGCAGTCTTGCACGCTGGCTAAGAATACTCGGCTACGACACATTATACGCTAAGGACTGGCATGATACCCAAATTCTCGAAACAGCTTCTAAAGAGAACAGAATAATAGTAACACGCGATCGTGGCCTATATAATCGTGCTAGGAGGAAAAAACTGCGTGCAGTATATGTGACCTCAGACGTAGTTAAGTCCCTAGCTATACTGGCACAGAGTATAGGCCTAAGACTCCATGTCGAGCCCAATAGAAGTAGGTGCCCCCTCTGTAATGCGACCTTGCGTGAAGCAAATAAAGACGAAGTAAAAGGCCGTGTTCCTCCACGTGTATTAGAACTCTATGACAAGTTCTGGGTTTGCACAGGATGCGGACAAGTGTATTGGATAGGTGGGCATTGGAGAGGCATTATGCAAACTCTGGAAGAAGCCGTACGCCTAGTCCAGCGCAGACGTAGGCAGAATATTAGTTCTAAAGACTTGAGGCGGTCAGCGATCGAGGGCCTCAACACGTAGAACATTCAGGCGCGTCTGCAGTCTTCACACCGCCTGCCCTTTTAGTAGTTTGCAGAGTCTCTAAGCTTATATGTCTTGGTTAGGTAATACACCTGCATGGGGCACTCTATTACTTCATTAAGGCCTGGTGTGACATTTACTAAGGCTTTTTTAGAAACTATCGAGCAGTACTGTAAGGTGACATGCTGTCTTGAAGCTAGTATGGGATAGGACTAGTGAGGTAGTATAGTATTGGCTGATGTAGTTGCCGTACTAAACAGCATACTTGACTCCATATCGGAATGGGCACTATCACTAAATCCCATCCTAGCATCTCTCATAATCTCACTAGTATTCAATGCTATACCATACATGACCCTGCCTTATCTCATAATCATAGCAGGTTACGGTGCTAGTGTGACACTAGAACCTTACGAGAAGTTCATGGTGGCAGTCGCAGGCGGCGTGGGAGCGGCTCTAGGTAAACTAATAGTATTCTACATGGGTCGTAGTGTCCACCGTCTACTCCCCCAAAACACTAGAGAGAACCTCGAAGTCTTTGTCAACCTTTTCAAGCGTGGGGTCTTTGTTGCTGTTCTACTTCTCGCTGCAACGCCATCTCCTGATGATGTATTATATGTGCCTCTAGGCATAGCTGGCTATAACCCCCTTCTCTTCTTCATAGCAGTCGCTGTAGGCAAGACAATAATAACTGGGTTAGCTGTATTTTTTGGCTACGTTATACGTGAACAGCTTGGATCCTCTGCTGATTCAACAATAGTCGCAGCAGTATTGTTACTTGGAAGCATTGTTGTGACCCTAATTATATCTAGAATTAACTGGAGAAGGCTAGCAATCGTATATGAAAAATATGGAGTAATAGCGGCATCGCTTGAGTTCATAGTACAGACAATATTCGCTCTTGCACCAACAAGATTTAGGAGACGCGTCGAGGAGAAGACAGATAGTCTACTACCAAAACTAGTACTGCGACGGCGAGAATAGCAAAGTAGACTTGGCTACTAAGACCACTAAGCACAGCTTGTTCCTCCACTCTTTTGGATACATTACTATAACTTGTACTATTACCTGATAGTTGTCCTTGTGCATTCGTGCCTCCGCCGCCTAGCTTCTTTAGACTCTCATTTATTATACGTAGAGGGTCGTAGTGTTTAGGCTCAGGTACCCTTATTTCTACACTGTCTTTACCTATCTTCTCCGCATAGTAGAGTATAGTGACACTGCATTGCCTACCATCATTTTCATAGATTAAGTACACTGTAACATTGGCCGTGAGGGGTACTGGTATAGGAGACATTAATACAGCTGTATTGTTCATAGACCTCTTCTCCATAGACAGCTGCAGTGTATGATTTGAATACGGTGAGACTACTATAGCCCAGGAATCATTGGGTATGTCAGCAACAATTAATGGTCGATAGCCTGTTACAACACCCTCCAAGGGCTCATCAAGCACCCAAGTTACATTATGTACTCGGTCTATACAGTAAGGAGTACTCGCATTTAATGCTATAGAGATTAGTGCTAGTATGGGCGCCAAAGCTATTTGCACAACTGGCTTACCTCCAATTCTAATAACTTAGTAACAGTGCTCTTAAGTAATTTAGTATACTCATCTTTAGAGCCAATTACTGGTAAGAGTTCACGCATAGAACGCCCCTGGAGTAGTCGTCCGGCAATGA
>JALTZF010000049.1 GCA_027046265.1 Pyrodictiaceae archaeon | reverse complement strand
CTTCTAGAAGTATCAACAGTATAGTTCAGCGTGCACCTAAAATATATATTCTCTTGTTGATTTTATTAATAGCAATCGTTTTTATAGTATTACTTATTGAGAAGTCGAGGTAGTTTTTGTGCTAATTATTAATTTTGTTGTTGTTTATATAGAATTTTTGGTGAAAAGTTATTGCTACCCGGTTGCTAGAATAGAGGGGCCCGGGGGGATGAAAGCCAGCGTTGACCCGTAACAGAGCACAGTAATTGAGATGCTTCATAGCCTAATGAGGTGGTTATGTGATAGGCCAACCATCAGTAGTATTCTGTATGGTAGACAACCACGATTGCCCGTTGAGAAAGATAATGATAAAGGCTCGAGAATCATATAATGGTCTAGAGAGCGCTGAATTGAAAAACGATGATGGTTCTTCTCTTGTCTTAAACATGGCTAATGGTGTGGCTGGTAGAATACTAAGGGCAAATTATTATCCAGGGGAGGGCTATCTTGAGGTATGGATGCGTGTTAGTGCTACTTGGCCTCTTCTTAAGGCTTTTGAAAATAAGTTGAAGCAGGAGAATGGTGTCGCGTTTCAGGTAATATTCAATAACAAATTCAACATAGTATATAGAATAGTCATTGACAAGTCTAAATGCCCTTGTGCCTCAGGTAAGCATCGATGCCCTGTACTTAGACCTATTCCAGGCGCTATGCTTAAGGCTAGTGTTATCTCACCCTATGGTCTCTTATGCGAGTTTATAGTGTCGAAGACTAGCGTATTAAACGAACTTAGGCGACATGGATGCCGTATCCTTATTTCACATAGTATAGAAGACTACGATTACATGCTTACCCATAAGCAAGAGCTTGCAATACTTTATGCGTATCTTACAGGATACTATCAGTTTCCGAGAAAGATAAGCCTCAAAGATCTATCTGCAAAGCTTGGCCTCTCAGTATCTACTATAGCTGAACTTATAAGAAAGGCTGAAGCGAAAATTATAGAGGCATTTATAAGACATGAATTACCGCATTATCTTGTGGGCCTAGTAATGAGCAAAAATACTTGTAAAGATTTCATAGAGAATAAGTTCTTCACGAAAAATGAAAGAAGAGGATCCAAGAGAAGGGAAGAGGCAGTAATTGAGGCGTAGACAAGCTAGGCTAGCTTATTTGTTATTTAGCGTTATTTAGAATGATTACATTGTGACTGTATCTACCATTAGTTCTAGACATTTAGTCTTATATAATTCGAATGCATTGGGACCCTATACTCTATGGAGATACACATAATAAGGTCTTCTCTACATAAAAGCGCCATGAGCAAGAACTTGTCCAACTGGGGGTTCGAGTGATTCTTGACAACTACTAACAATCCTTTAAGACTTGATCTATCTAGGTTCCAGAGAGAGAGGCGTAGTGGTGCACTTGTAGTATTAGTGCTGGCTGCTTCTATGGTTATAGTATTCTTGTCTTTGACTCATATAGAGAACTTGGTGTCATCACATGCGGTAAAAGCCATACCGAGCCTAGATGCACTTGAAAGAATTATCAAGACTTCAAATAAGCCCGTAGCTGTAATGTTTGACTCTCCAACATGCCCTACTTGTAGACGTATGTACCCATACTGGGCAAAGCTTGAAGAAAGTAGTAATAGTTTACCGGTATCATTCTATCATATAACTTATGGTCAACGTACGGCTGAGGTGTTTCAAGTATATCAGGTATATGAGACACCAACATTTATAGTGTTTGTTAAGGGAAAACCTGTTGCTAGGTATGTGGGCGCTTTCGAGGGCGAGAATATTACCCGTGTTATGTTGTCTTGGGCCTTGTCCGCTGCAAGCTTATCATTAGCGCCTTCACCATCTGAGCTTGCACGTGAAGGCATGGATATATTCAATACTAAATGTTCTAGCTGCCATTTACAAATTACTGGGTTAGATAAAGGCTCAATATACAGTTGGATCGAAGAGGGATTAAAACTTAATGATAAACTGGCATATGTATTTGCCGAGACCCTTAATAGCAATATTACTCTTGAAGAATACTATGGCGGTTACGGTGCACTCGGAAGCACTATTGCAACCATGAGGAAATATATTGACTTATCCTCCTACGAACTCGATAGAGTGACCTACCTGCTGTCTTATATGTCACACACGCTCTTAGGATTAGAGCCCCCAAGTCTTAGCCTATTCAATACTTCTGTCTTAAGCTTAGATACATCTTCCCTCAAAGGTTCTAGTTCAACACCACTTCAAGAAGAAGGGTTCACAAACATTGTCACTGGGGTAAGCGCGTTGGCCGCCTTTGTTGCTGGTTTAGTGGCGGCTTTCTCACCATGTGTACTTCCCTTACTTGTTGCACAAGCTACGGCTGTTGGCGCCTCTGGCAAAAAACTATCAATAACCAGTTGTGGGGTGTGCGGCTTATCATCGTTTATGGGAGTTCTAGCCGTAGCTTCGCTATTCATTGTTGCTAGCGCATTAGTTGCTAGTATCCAACAGGTTCTTCTCCCCGTTATCGCCGCCGCAATTATTGCTGCAGGGGTTTCGAGCATAGCTGGAGCACCCATAGAGCTTGAAGGCTTATTTAAAGTTAAGCGAGGCGGTATAGCAGGGTTTTGTGCTGCCTACGGCTTACTTGCTGTACAATGTAGTCTTCCACTAGTTGTAGGCTCACTGCTACTTGTTGCTAGCGCTGGCATAGGGCTATCATCCGTGATTGTAGCAGTAAGTTTCGCTCTAGGCATCAGTACACCTTTAGCTATTGTGGTCTTCGCGGTGTCACGGGCTGGAGCAGGTCTCGTCGAGAAAATGATGGCTCATAATAGACTACTAAACATCATTGGCGGATTCGTCTTATCTGTTTCTGGCATATTCTTGTTAGCGTATAGTCTGGGTTTAATATGATATAGTTATGTATTGGGGGTATGAATAATGGCCTTAAGTATAGGCCCATTACATTATACAGGGTTATTACCTTTAGTAGCTGTTGCTATTTTACTATATGCTATAGTTAAGATCATTCGCGGAAAGAGCGCCTCAAGAGAGGTAAAAACAGGGCTCATACTAGTCGTTATTGGTTGGCTTGTATACTGGGTGCCGTTTATAGTATTAGACTTCTCGTTAAAAGAAGTGTTCTGGAATACCAGTGCAGGTCTACCTTTGTGGATGAGGCTAGCATCCGCTTGGGCTGGAGGCGGTGGTAGCCTCTTTCTATTTGCATTAATGACTAGTGTTTCTGGGCTATATATACTCCGTAAAGAACATAGAAACAGGTGGCTGTATGCTTGCATAGCATGTATAACTATCATAGGGATTGTTGCGGCAACACTGAATGATGCCTTTACAGTATTGCCGCGCAAGCCTGCGGGGGGCGCTGGATTAAACCCATTACTTAAAAGCATTTGGATTTATCCTCATCCACTCTCAACATTTAGTGGTTATGCACTGCTCGCTGTTGGCTCTGCTGCTCTGCTTGCGGGAGAGAAGAGGAGGGGCTATGCTGTATTCGAGGCTGGATGGGCCTTTCTAACTCTCGGCATAACTATTGGTGGGTTCTGGAGCTATGAGACGTTTGGCTGGGGAGGGTACTGGGCTTGGGACCCAGTGGAGATCTCTGAGCTCATGGTATGGCTTGCTGCTACTCTGTACCCACACCTCCTCGTGGTTGCTAGGAGCTTGTCTCCTTCAGTTTTGGGGCTTGTGGGCTCGTCAGTTTTCTTGGCTATGTACGTTACGCGGACTGGGCTAAGCCCTCTGCACAGTTTTGCAGCCCTCAATATTGGCGCAATACTGCTACTTGTGGCGGCAGTAGCGTGGCTGGCCTATAGCCTGTACAGGCTCTACATACACGTAGATGAGGGGGCTCGCGAGCTTTTTGAGAGCATTAAGAGTAGGAGGCTCTACAGTGTAGGCCTCTCAGTTGCGGCTGTAGCCCTGCTGGTAGCGACCCTTTTCGTCTACTCTGTACTACTAGTGCCCTCCACGATGGCTGCTTTTGGCAAGGAGGCGCGTGTACCACAGATGGAGGAGGGGGTGCGGTTCTACCACCCAGTCCTCTACCCACTACTAGTAATCATGCTTGCAGCTATACCAGCAGCCTTTATAGGGGACTGGCTTGGGTGGAGAGGCTACCTTGCACTGCTGGCATCAACACTGCTTATCGCCGCTCTTCTTGGGCTAGCAGCGTACAAGGGCGTACTAGTACTTGCCCCCCTGAGCTCGTTGACGACAAATATAATGATGGTTTTTGGGCTTCCATGGGCTTCTCTGGCTGCTGCCTCAACAATAGCGTACATAGCCCTAAGAGCATTGAGGAGAGCAAGGGTAATTGTCAGAGATAGGCTTGTAGGGCTCTCACTACTACACCTTGGCCTCGCAGTAACTGTTATAGGCGTACTACTAAGCGGGACTTTCTCCTTCAACAGTGCATACGAGCACGACTACACACTGCGGCCAGGCGAGGAGATTACGTTGCCTGGTGGCTTCAAGATAGTACTCGAGGGCTTTGAGTATGGGATAAGCAGCTCCAAAGTGGATATCTTCACAAACTATGTGAACCGGTCAACAAGCTACTACTATGGCCAAGTAGCCCTATACATGCTAGCACAGGATTTTGCAAGGCTAATACAAGAGTACGAGAAGGGTAAACAGATGGCTGAGGTAGACGAGACTGCCAGGCTTATACTCGACTTAGCATCTTCTAAGCCTATAGCAGAAGAGGGGGTACACGTTGTTGAGGGCAGGGCTACTGTACGCTACATAGACTTTGCCTCTAACGCAACTATAGTCGTAGCCTCTGGAGAACCTGTACGCATAATACTAGAAAACATCACTATAAGGCCGACACTAAGCCGGGCGCAGACTGGGTCAGCTCTCTTCATGCCAGTACAAGCAGCCAACTTGACGATAGTATTCCAGCGTAATATCTCAACATTCCTGCCAGCACAAATGACAGTGCACAGCATACTGTCAGTAGAATTCAGTGAGCCCGTGAGGCTGGAGGCTGGGAACCTCGTCCTAGAGGTCGTTAACGCGACAGTATACTCAGAACAATTCCTCGCAGGCACACGTGGGAACCCACTAATGGTGAGAGACAACACTGTATGGGGCAGACTAGCATTCTTCGATATACGCAGCGGGGCCGTAGAGGCTAACGGTACAAGGCTCAATATACCACTAGAAATACCACAGAGCCTCCTAGCATACTACTCTGTAGAACACGCACCACAGTATAAGAGAGTCATAGAGGCAGCCAAGAAGACTGGGCTCTACGACCTAGTAAGAGACAGCGAGAAAGTGCTCAGACTAGCCTTCACCCCTACATGCATGAAGATAGCACAGCAAGACGCTAGGCTACTAGCAGCCCACGGCTGCGAAGCATACGTCAAAGCACCACGCCTCGTGCCAGAGACAGCGTGGCTAGACGTGGTATTCAGGGTAGTCCACGGCGGCGAAGAGGAGACTATAAGGGCTAGGATAAGGTTTGAAGCCTACGGCGAAGTACAGGGCATACATGGGCTCGTACCCAAAGTCATACACCCAGGCAGAGGCCTAGACGACATATACCTAGTAGTCCAGCCCCCAACAGTTGAAAGCTTCATCTACGGCGAACAGATAACATACCACGAACTACTAGTATACTACCTAAGCCAGGCCTTCAAACAGCTAGAACCAGAAGAGAGGCTGGCTCTGGCAGCAGTAATGATGGGAGGCTACCAGGCAGACATACTCCGCAACATGCCACCACAACAAGCAATGACAATGCTTGAAGGCAGCCTAATAGACATATACCTCGTAGCAAGCATGTTCACAGAAGAAAACTCCACAATAGCCACTAAAGGCCTCGAAGTAAAAGTAAAGGTTATACCTGGCGTGGGCCTAGTATGGCTAGGCCCAATACTAATGGCTGCCTCGGCACTATACCTCGCAGCACTAACAGCTATGGCGAGAAAGAGAGAACAACAATAACAATAATACTACTCTCCAGCATTGTTTTAGGAGTAAACTATATGCTTACCACACCCACAACAAACAACTCAGAGGGAGGCACGAGATGAAGACTAGACTCAAACTATTCATAACAGGAGTAGCCCTATTCACAGTATTCCTGGCCATGGGCTACCTAGCCGTGAAGAGCAGCAGCTACATGGATGTATCCCAAGTACTACAACTAGACTATCAGACAAAAGTAACAGTGAAAGGGAGACTAGTACAGGTAAACTATGACCCCCAGGCAGGCAAGCTATACCTACTACTAGAAGGCAAAAACGGAGAAAAGCTCCTAGCAATAGCAGACGCTAAGATGATAGAAGACAAGTACGGGCCAATACAGTACCTAAAATGGAACAAGGACAACGTAGTACTACAAGGAATCTACAACCCAGCCCAGAAAACCCTGACAATCACAAACATACTAGAAGGATGCCACAGCAGCTACCAACAACCAGTAGCACAAGCCTAACACAAAGGGAAGCAGAGAGGAGACTCAGGCATCACTATCAACAACTACTACAGCTAACCTCCTCCTCTCTCTTCGCGCCCTCCCAACACTCCCGAAAGGGCGGCCTTTTAAACCCATAATAGCGGATATAAGCTCCCAACGACCAGGAAGAAACTCTTCAATAAGACGATTAAACTCTCCAAGACTAAGACTCTCAAGACTCTTACCAAACTTACGCCTAGCATGCACACTCAGCACAGCATAAAGCCCAGGCGCCCCCCTCTGGAGCCTGGATATACACTCCTTAAGCACGGTAATACCCCAATTAGAAGGTGGGTAAAGGGTACTTATAGGGGTTTGTCCAGAAAAAACACATCCCATCTGGACTAGACTAAAACACCACACATTAGAGTAGGTTAGTCAGCAGGAACCTCCTCGGCCTTAGCTGCTGGGTCTATGAGCCTCTTTGCCAGCAGGACTGCAGCTACCACAGCTATCTTAGTCTCTGGGCGGGCAAGAACCTTTAACAGCTTCGTCTTAACCTTCTCCATAGCTCTCATCCGCATCCAAATTAGGAGGTTGGTCTCTTTCAAATGTTACGCTACAAAAACATAAATAGAGAACTAGACAGGAAAACAACAAACAAGCTTATCACCTGGTTCAGATAAACTATATATTATTGTAGACAGAACCATTGGGGGCACTTCATGGCAGAAATCTCTGGCGAACTAGCAAAGTTTATGCGCATACTCTCCTGTAAAGACTTCAGAGTAGACGAGCTACCCTTCCCCCGGACAACACGCTACTGGTTCCTGCATAAATTAAAGAAGCTAGCCATGGACAATATCGTATTTGTTAGGCATACAAGCTTCTTCAAACCCTTAAACATACACGTAGCCTTTGGCATGAAGAATGACCCAGTCCTAGCAAAACTACTCCTAAGAGTTTCTCTCGACAATGAAGTGGCTAGAAAGCTTGGATTCCCACTACCATACCTACTCAATAGTGTAAGTGTACTTAGTGGTGGCCGTGTTTTTGCTGCATGGATTATACCCCCAGAAGTAGATTACAGCCCGATACTTGACTGGGGAGAGGTTACTGTAGGCTGGAAAGTTCCAGTACAAACTTGCCTTCTAGATCCTACCTGGGATGATATATATAAGCTTGGCAGCCGTTTAGAGGTGTTATTAAACATTGAAGAGTTGAAAATGAGAACGCCAGTGCTAGCTTATGTGCTTATTGCGCTCTTGGATAAGTATAAGCTGGTAACTTTGAAGGAGATGGCTAGTCTTACACGCGTGCTTGACGCAAGAGATTTAGGTATTAATAATAGTAGTGGTAGGCTTCGCTGGAAGTATATTGAGAGGTACTACAAGACTCTTAGTGCGCGTAATATACTTGGGAGAATTACTGTGTTTACAGACTACCACTTGGAGCTACCTCGCTTTACGCTAGTATCGTATCCAGAGTGTGCTCAGGAGATTTATGGGGCTATTAGTGTTGGTAATTATGCTGGCCACATATATTATTCTAAGGATCTTGTTGTTGCTCACTTGTTGTTGGATAAGGATCTTGAGCATGTTCTTGGGGAGATTTCTGCTAACTGTACAATAGACATTGTTGCTAGGTACCGCGCAATGGTGTTCCCGTTTCCTTATGAGTTGTTTGATCCTGTAAAGAATAAGTGGACTACTAAGCCTGTACCAGCATTTGTTGAGCTTCTTAGGAGGGTGGGTGTGTTGTCTAAGTAGGCTTGTTTAGGCTCTGGGATTGTGGGGGTGCTTGTTTTGCGTTGGGGTGTTGTTGTGTTTTTTGTTGTGGTTGTCTTGGTTGTTGCGTTGTCTCTTGTTGAGGATGTTCCTGGTGTTATCCGTACTAGTGTCTCTAGTGTTGTTTCAACTTATACTGTTACGGTTACTTCTGTTGAGACTAGTACTGTGACTAGTGTTTCCCCGGTCACTGTGACGCATACTGTTAGGGAGGTTGTTTATGGTGGCTCTGCTGGTTCTAGTGTTAGTGTTGTCACTGTTACTAAGCCTTTTACTGTTACTGTTACTTCTACCATTACTGCTATAGCGCCTGGTGCGCGTGGTAGTGATAGTGGTTTGTTGTTTTTGTTGGCTGGGAAGCCTCGCGGGGTAGTTGTTAGTAGTTTGGAGGCTGGTGGTGCTAGGGTTTATTCTACGAGTGATGGTTTTATTGTTGTGTCCTATTCTGGTGGCTTGGATAGTAGGCCTTTGTTCTGGGTTGAGGGCAGGGGTGGTTGTAGGGTTTATTTTGTTACTTGGATTCCTGGTGGCTTGGGGCAGGTTGGTGTTTCTTGGCTTTATACTGATGGGCATTATAGTGTTGAGGCCTATTCTGTGGGTGACTTGGCTGGTGTAGTTGAGCGTTTGGGTTGTGGTGATGAGTTGTATGTTGTTTTTGTTGATAAAATGTGTAGGCTCTCAATAGATGGTAGTGGTGCCGCCATTATTGATGGGTGTGAGCGTGTTAACGTTGTGTCTCCACAGAGTGGTCATCGTGGTAAGAGTCTCTTAGAGGCTTTAGCAGACTATGTTAATTCTACGAGTATAAACTATGTGTACCATACAGTATTTGATGCTGGCAGAGTTGAGGATGTTCTTTGGGGTGCTTGGAGGCTCCTAGAGTGGGTTGACAAGAATGTAGTATATGATTCTTCGAAGCCTGTTCATGTCGGTGTCTACGACCCAGTGACTTTTGTTCGTCGTGGTAGTGGTGTTTGTAGTGACTACTCTGTATTCATTGCCGCGGGTCTCATAGGTATTAGTGGTGAGGCACTAGTATTCGCGATGAATACTAGTATTGCGCCACATGCTGCCCCGGGCTTGGTCTATGACGGTGCTCTCCTTGTCTTGGATCAGCATCTGCCTATTGTGGAGTTCCAGGACTATGTTGAGTACCTTGCTAACCTTACTAGTAGCTGGGTCTACGTGTACCACATGGTTTTCGACGCGGAGAAGAATGCTAGTAGGATAGTATTGTCCCGTGTCCCAGTAGGATTACTCCTCAGTATTTACCCGGACACATGGCCCAGGGATAATATTGATGACGAGCTACTCGTCAAGGAGCTTGGAGCAGAGCTGGCAAGCATGCTTGGTGCAAGCTTTACTGGGACTCGGGAGTGTAGCAGTGACAGAACCAGCTTTGTCTTGACTCTTAGTGGCAAGGTGTTCCGCCTCTATACACCAGTACTAAGAGAACAGTGGGCGGCTTGGCTTGCAGAAAGGATCATAGAGACTCTTAGGTCGTCTATGGGGTATTCTAGGTTTAGTGGGGTATGCATAGAGGTTCTAGATGAGGGCTATGGTGTTAGAGTCTACTTTTACAGGTAGGAGGGTATCCGCGGGCTTAAGAGAGAATGGGCAGAAAGCCTAGATGTTATTGTCCTTTTAGTGGGGGCCGAGGTTCCGGGAGGAAAGTGTGGGGTGGCTGTTTTAGGTTGTCTCAGCTGTTATTGCTGGGAGGTCTTGGTGAATGATGATAGGAGGTGGGAGCCCGTTTTATCGTATTTAGTGTAAATGGTTTTTGGCTGAAGTGCTGTAGGTTCTTTTTGTGTATTGTGTTGTTGTTATTACTCCTATGCTTATGATTATCGCCCCGTAGGCTTCTAGTGTTGCTGCGCTAGGCCAGCCTATTGTGGCTTCTAGTATTAGGCCTATGGGTATGGATGCTAGTATTATTGCTAGTGTGTATTTTGATGCTTTGTGTCTTCTTGATGTGCTTGAGAGGAATAGTAGTAGGCCTATGTAGGATTGGGCGAAGAACCATGTTGATACGAAGACGTGGTGTCTTGTTCCTGCTGGGAATAATCCTATGAGTGCTAGGAATACTCCTGCTAGTGCTATGTGTGAGGCTCCTATGGCTTCTAGCTTCTCTTTGACGCTTATGGCTAGGCCTACGCCGTATAGTGTCATTAGTGTGCCTAGGACTATTAGCCCGTAGTTGTATAGCCATGGACAGCATGCTTTCCCTGTTTTCCCAAAGTCGCTGAAGGCGTGTTCTGTGAATATGAACCATTCGCGGTTAAGCCACCAGCACAATGCTATGAGACTCCATGAGGCTGCTACTACTATGGGGCCTAGGGATACTAGTGTTCTGGCCTTACTCGTCTTCTTCATGTCTGTCTGCCCTGGCGCTGGATTGTCTTGTATGGGTATGGTGTCAGTAGGGTTAAAGTGGTTGGTGCTTTTAGGAGTCTTGTAGTGGTATAGGGAGGGGGCTTAGCCCTCATAACTGCTCCTCGGGGAGTACTTGTTGGGGCTTCGGGGTGTTATTTGATGGCTGTGCTTCCTCGGGAGGCTGTTGAGGAGGCTAAGGAGTACTGTTTTGACGAGTATAAGGATTATGTGGTTTACCGTGAGCTTGCTAGGATGGAGAGGAGAGGGGATCTAAGAGAGGTTCTTTCTAGGTTTGCTGAGCAGGAGCATCGCCACTACTTGTTTTGGAGGAGGATAGCTGGTAGTTGTGAGGTAGAAGTTTCTTCTAGGAGTATATTCTTGTTTAAGCTTATGAGGAGGCTTCTAGGGCTTACTTTTACTCTGCGGTTTCTTGAGAGGCATGAGAGTAGGGTTGTTGAGAGTTATCGTAGGTACTTGCGCTATCTTAGTGGTTCTGAGAGGAGGGAGTTAGAGGACATTATTAGGGATGAAGAGGAGCATGAGTCTAGTCTTATGGGGAGTATAGATGAGAGTGTAGTTAAGTATCTTAGCTTTATAGCTTTAGGGCTTGCTGATGCTATTGTTGAGATTACTGGTGTTCATGCAGGTTTTCTTGGCGCGACTAAGGAGACTATTGTTGCGGGTATTGCTGGACTTATTGTGGGTGTTTCGGCTGCTTTGTCTATGTCTGGTGCAGCCTACCTCCAGGCTAAGGCTGAGGTTGGTGGTGAGAGGGAGGATCCTGGGAAGAGTGCTCTTGTGACGGGGTTATCGTATATTACTGCTGTAGCCATAATGGCTCTGCCCTACTTTCTGACTAGGGTTTTAGCTCTCGCCTTTGCTGTTTCTGTGGTTCTTGGAGTACTTATAGTCGCGTTGTTCACGTACTATAATGCTGTACTGGCTGAGAAGGATTTTAGGAGAGAGGTTGCAGAGAACTTGCTGATACTATTTGGGACAGCTGCTGCATCCTATGCTTTTGGGTCTCTAATAGGTAGTGTATTTGGGTTGGAGCATATCTTCTAGCCGTGTAGCCGGATGTATAAGCATAACTTGGCGGTTGAATATGTCTAAGCTGCTAGTGTGGGGGAGGCTCTGGGTTTACTGTATGTAATTTCTTCCCGTTGCTTGCCTACTATGCGGTGCCAGTATTTTCTGGCTAGTATGCAGCCTGGGTCTGGTGCTAGTGGGTCGTTGAAGTAGGCGTACCCTCTAGCTCTGCAGCCGCCGCACACGTTTCGGTAGCTACATACCCTGCATGGGCCCCATAGGTTGCTTCTGTCTCTTAGCTTGTTGAATAGTGGTGTTGTCTCCCATATCTCTCTAAACTCTTTCTCTCTCACATTGCCTACTACTATGGGCATGAAGACACATGGTGTCACGTCTCCGTTGGGCTGTACTGCAGCGTATATCCTGCCTGCACCGCATCCCCCAACGTACTCGGCTAGAGCCTTGACTATCTTGTTTTCTCCTATGTAGAAGTGTGTTGGTGATACTGTCTCGCCCCTGCTTAGCTGTAGTGCAACCCTGCTGTAGATGGGGGATGTACTGTAGATCTCCAGGCCTCTCCTCTTATGCTCCATGTATAGTTTTTGTAGTAGCTTCTCCCTCTCCTCAGGCTCAAGGTCTAGCCACGCGTTGTCCTTGCCTCTGCCTACTGGTATAAAGTTGAAGAAGACTACTCTTTTGACTCCAATCTCCTCTGCAAGGTCTAGTATCTCGTCTACCTCATCTACGTTGATACGTGTAATCGTTACTGCTATGCCTGCTGTCACACCTAGCTCTACAGCATTGCGTAGTGCTTTAACTGCCCTCTCCCACGTACCCCTAACACCGCGGAACTTGTCGTGTACTTCTGGCCTTGAGCTGTCTAGGCTGACTTCAACGTACCTAAGCCCAGCCTTTACTGCTTCTTCAAGCCTTTTCTTGTCTGCAAAAGCCCAGCCGTTTGTAGCTACTGAGACGTATATCCCCCTACTCGAGAGGGCTCTAACGACTCGGATAAAGTGAGGGTGTATTGTTGGCTCGCCACCGCTTAGAGCTACAGCCGCGACGCCAGCTTTGTCAAGCTGGTCTACAAGCCCTAGCTTCTCTTCGAGTGTAAGCTCGTCAGGGGTGGGTTTACTGGCTCGCTGGTAGCAGTGCATACACCTGAGGTTGCACATGTTAGTAAAGTTCCATACTACTAGGAATGGTGCTGGAAGCTTTTGTGGCACAGTTATACCGTAGCGTGCAATGCCCTCCAATACTAGTGTTATACCTCTGCGTACTGCTGGGTCTCTCAGTGCTTTACGCGCCTCATCAGTGTCCCCCCTAATTATCCAGAGGGAGACCCGGAGTAGGCTCTTTATCAGGCCACTGATGAACCGGGCTTGTAGGGGGCAGTCACTAATTGTTCTCCCTGCAAAGCTTGCAAGTGCGTAGTAGACTATGGGCTTCTTGTCTGCCTCGACGTCTTCGTCTGGTATACGGCATGAGGCTTCTCTAACTGAGGATCCTAGTATTCTGCGGGTCACTGGGTTGCTTAGTGCTAGCCGTAGCCCTGTAAGGAAGTGTCCTAGACCTCTTCTTTCCCCCATACTATCCCTGGTGGTATAGGGGGTTGATTAGGTGTATTAGTGTAGCAGTAGATAGTGCAAGGAGTTGCCTATGGGTAGTGTGTAGATGAGCTATTGGCGGAGTATGTAGAGGAATGGCAGGTACCTGCCTAGATCACTATGACTCTTTGGGAGTCCTGGCAGGAGTATGTTGAGTATATTTGATAGCTCTACTACGACCTCGTCTACAACGTTGATGAGCATGTGGGGTCTACCCCAGCCAGCCTCTATGACTGCTGATACTAGGTCCCTGGCTAGGCGGGGCTTTGACTTGTAGAGGAGTACTAGGAGCCGCACAACGTTAACTTGCACACTCACCCCTCCTGCACTACCATTAATGGCTACTTGTAGGGCTAAACCTCTTGGTACACGCTGTACACTTGCCCGCCGCAGTGAGGGCTCCCTGCTCGTCATGAGTGGTATAATGTAGTCGCCGCAGTTGTACTCGTAGAAGGGGCCCTCGTAGAGCGAGGCTTCAAGACCTAGTTCAGCGCCACTATGATTGTAGAGTGGTATCCTGACTATGCCTCCCCTGCTATTTAGCTCTGACCAGAACTCTCTTACACGGTACTGGCTGTAGCCTAGGCTGAATAGTAGTCTTGAACTAGATGCTAGAGCCTCCCAGCACTCGAAGCCAAGGCTAATACAGCATCTCGCCACAGTGTCTACGCTACGAGTAGCCATCTCGACATAGTAGCCCCGGCTAGGCAGCCTAAATCGCCTCGTAATAGCTACTTTTCGGCGGTAAGGAGTACCCTAGGAGTAGAAATGTTTGGATAGAAGCTAAATATGCACTGCTCGGTAGCTCACACAAACCTATCTGCTTAATTTATTGCTTCTATCCCTACAATATTCATGGATTCTTGTGTAGGGGTATTGAAGCTATGGCTTTGAGGATAGTCTTCCCCCACGACCTATTAGGGAGACTTGTCGGCGAACTCAAGCACTGTAGTATAGAGAGAGTCTTCTTCTGTGTAGGAGTGAGAAGGGATGATACTTACTTTGTCGAAGACTGTGTTGAGTGTCCCAACGTGTCAAAGGCTCCTAGAGTAGAGTTTACTGCTGATCCCGTGTGCACTTACAGGGTTATTGTTGAAGCTGAGGGGAAGGGGAGGGAGGTTGTTGTTATAGCGCATTGCCACCCTGCTAGACCTAGGCCAAGCATGAAGGATTTGAAGGGTATGAAGCTCTGGAAGGTACCATGGATAATAGTTGATAGTACTACTGGAGACTATGCTGCATGGATTATGGGTGAAGATGATGAAATAGTAGAAGTCAAGGTGGAGACAGTATAGGAGAAAGCATGGCTCCATATGTGGGGGCTGGTCTGATTTGAGGATTGTTGATTTAAGCATGACAATAAGCGAGGATATGAGGGTTTACCCTGGTGATCCGAGGACTATTGTCTACACATGGGCTAGTAGGAGTCTGCACGGCTACTATGCTAACCTCATAGTGATGGGTGAGCATGCAGGTACCCATGTCGATGCTCCAGCACACTTTGTAGAAGACGGAGAGACCGTGGATCTCGTCCCAGTAGAGAAGTTTATGGGTAAGGGAGTTGTAGTGGATGTTTCGTGGGTTGATGACGAGGTTAGTGGTGAGATTATCCATAGAGAGCTAGGCAAGCTTAGTACAAGGATTGGGGTTGGGTGGTTTGTGTTCTTCTACACGGGCTATAGTAGTGAGAGGATGAATAGGGATTATCCTGTGTTGAGTGTTGATGCTGCCCAGATGCTTGCCTCAAGAGGCGTTAATGGTGTTGGTATTGATGCTCCGAGTATTGACCATGAACCCTACAGGGTGCACAGGTTGCTGCTTGGAAGGGGTGTAGTGATTTATGAGAATCTTGTGAACTTGGATGAGTTACTGGGCTGTGCTGGGTTCATGTTTGTAGGGTTTCCATTGAAGATTAGTGGTGGTTCTGCTAGCCCTGTAAGGGCTATTGCGGTTGTTGAGGAGTGCTAGATTGTTCCTTCTAGGTTTTCTATTATGTCTAGTAGGTCTAGCTCTATGAGCTTGGCTTTTCTAGGCACGCCAGTCTCGGGGTCCCATCCTCTTGCAATGTAGTATTCTTTCTTCATTTCTTCTAGTTCTTCCCTTGTTATCCTGCAGTCTTTGCAGGGGCCACTCTTTATTGCTTCTCTGAGTATCCTCTGTGGGAGAGTATCGTCTTCTGGTTTGAGGCCCTCTCTTAGGTTGTATATTCTCTCGAGGTTTACTGTTCTCTCACCTGCTAGGAGGAGGTCGCCTGGGCCGAGGTTGTATCCTGTTACTGCTGAAGCGAAGGGAGCCAGCTTCTCTGGTGTGAGGTAGTACCTGCTGAACTTGCATACCCCCAGTATGTCGTATAGGGCCATGAGGTCCTCCATCTCTTTTACTAGGAGCCCCTTATTCTTTGTCGTCCTCGGGTCCACGTCTGTGTAGACCCACAACTTGCCTGGCACCTCTACAGCGTAGGCGCCGCTTGTAAGGTGGTCTCCTCCCCGGCTTGAGACTGCGTAGCCTAGCCCCATGCCTTTGAGTCCTCTAGGATCATAGGCTGGCAACTCGAGACCCTTCACGTGTATAGCATAGTCCCCTCCTTTGCCAAGCCGCTCTACTGCCTTCTTGACCCCGTCAGCCAGCAAGCCTCCTAGGAAGCCTTCACGCTTAGCCATGGCCTCTATGAGCCTAGTATAGGCGTCGAGGTCACCCCAGCGGGGTATGGGCTCGCCACTCATGGGCTGCAAGTCTCCTCTCTCCACGGCCTCAGTAGCCCATGCAAGGGTTACGCCTAGGCTTATACTGTCAAATCCGTATTCATCTGCTAGCATGTTGAGTACCGCTACTGGCTCTACATTACAGAAGCCAAGGTTTGTGCCTAGGGAGTACACAGTCTCATACTCTGGGCCATCCACCTCTAAGCGCTGCCCCTCGTACTCAACCTCTATGACTTGGCTACAGACACGTGCACAGTTGACGCAGGGGTTTCTCCCCTTCCTCTTCTTTGGGGCCCAGAATGCTAGGTTTTCATTGGCTTTCTCTGGGTCTGGGCACCAGTCTAGGCTTGAGTGCCTCCAGTTTAGGCATGGGAGTACTCCTCGTAGCTTATTGGTGTAATTGACCATTGCGGGGGTACCATACTCTACAAGGTTCTTGCTCGCTGGGTGACCTGCAAGCCCACGGTTTAGCTCAGAGACTATTCTCCTAGCCTCTTCGGGCCTAGCTGCACGTGGTATCTTCTTAGACTTTACCAGTATTGCTTTCAGCTTCTTAGACCCCATTACTGCACCCAGCCCTGTGCGTCCCGCCTGTCTTCCGTTGCAATCTATCCCGGAGATAGCGGACAAGTTCTCTCCTGCAGGGCCTATGAGGCACTCGTGGTAGCCAGGATACCTTTCTGAGAGCTTCCTCCTCGTTCTTGACACAGATAGTCCCCATAATTCGCTGGCTTCTTCGATGCGTACACCTTTGTCATCTAGTACTAGCACGCCAGGGTCGTCAAGAGAGCCCAGGATGACTAGGGCTACATAGCCTAAGCCCAGCAGTGAGGGGCCAAGACGCGCGCCTACAGATGATCTCCCAAGAAAACCTGTGAGAGGGCTCTTGCTAGCTATGATCGTCTTAGAGGCAGTAGACAGCCCAGAGCCCACGAGTGTTCCAGGAGCAATGATTAAGGGGTTCTCGCGTGACAAAGGATCGATGCCAGGCCTCGAAAACTTTAAGAGGAGGTAAGAAGCCAGGCCACGCCCACCCAATAAGAGGCGCAAAACCCTCTCATCAAGCTCTTCAACACGATGCTCTCCCAGAGAAAGATCATAAACTAATACTCTTCCAGCCACAGGTCAGCACCAGCTTGTAGAGTACTTCTTATCAAGAAAAAAGACTATTATGCTAGTCTTGATGGGGGCTGGATAACGCACTATATATAATAATTATGTATATACGACGTTATTGTATATTCAGGTTTAGGTTGACAAGTTATATTGTACAATTCTCCATAAGTAGGGGAGACGTGCACAAAATCGGAGGAAGCCGAAAGATGTGCACTATAGTTTAGTTGATGCCATGTACCTTATGGAGTGCCGTCAAATGGCTGTAGATCACGCTGGGTTTCGTGCCTGTAAAAGGCTGCTGGAAGTGTATTAGATATATGTATTGATATTTGGTGATTGTTTGTTAGGTGCTGGGTAGCGAGTTTTTGTCTTAGGTTATTGGCATAGTTTAATTATAGTAGTATTCATGGTGTGTATACTATCGAGTTAGTAGTAGTGCTGTTTGGGGGATTGTCGGGGGCCTTGCCGCATATAAGGAATCGTGAGGTATTGGCTTCGGATAATCGTGGTAGAATACTTGTTGATGCTCTTGAAGCTGCTTTGAATGCTGTTGACCCTCATAACGCTGTTTCTCGTGTGCTGAGAAGCAATAATTGTTTGCGGGTGGGGGATAGAGAGTATAGGCCTCATCCGCAAGTCTACGTTGTGGGTTTTGGTAAGGCTGCAAGAGGTATGGCTGAGGCTGTGCTCTCGGTTCTCGGTGGGAAGGTTGAGGCTGGCCTTGTTATTGCGCCTCGCGGCATGGGTGGGCGTGTTGGCCCAATAGAGGTTCTTGAGGGTGATCACCCTATACCTGGCGAGAACACTCTGAAGAGTAGCCTGAGGCTTCTCGAGTTTGTCGAGCAAGTACCGCCAAACAGTGTGCTCCTCGTGTTGGTGAGTGGTGGTGGTAGTGCGTTGTTTGAAGTGCCAGCCGACGATATTAGCCTCCGTGACATAGCTATTACGACGGATCTCCTCCTTCGGAGTGGTGCTGACATCTATGAGTTGAATGCTGTGAGGAAACACCTCTCACGGGTTAAGGGAGGCCAGCTTTTGAGGTATACTAATGCTGCTGCAGTAGAAACTATAATTATAAGTGATGTTATGGGGGACCGGCTTGACACCATAGCTTCTGGGCCAACGGTCCCAGATGAAACAACCTTCGAGGATGCTTGGAGGATACTAGAGAAGTATAGGCTCGTAGACAAAGTGCCCAAGAGTGTCCGGGACTGGCTGCAGCGTGGCTTAAAGGGTAAAGCTCCTGAGACTCCTAAGCCTGGAGACACGCTGTTCTCCAAGAGCCACGTAGTTGTAGCAGCGAGGAATCTTGACGCGTTGAGGGCTGCTGCAGAGGCCCTCGAGTCTTATGGTGTAAAGACTATAGTTCTCACCGACACGCTACGCGGCGAGGCTAGGGAGGCAGCAAAGACACTAGCAGCAGTAATGGAGGCTTCTATGAAGGCTGGAACCATTATGCCGGGGCCCCCTGCAGCTGTTGTGGCTGGTGGAGAGACCACTGTGACAGTGAGAGGGGGAGGGAAGGGGGGTAGGTGCCAAGAGCTCGTGTTATCGCTGGCTATTGCTCTTAGGAGGGTAAGGATACTTGATGCATACAAGGCGGCGTGTATGGGTACTGATGGAGTTGACGGTAATAGTCCTGTTGCAGGAGCAGTTGCTGATGAG
>JALTZF010000048.1 GCA_027046265.1 Pyrodictiaceae archaeon | reverse complement strand
TAAGACAGAGAGCCCGGCTAAACTATGCTATGATTCATAGCTGGGCTCCTGACACACATGTGAGGCCTCGTACGACTGTAAGAGTCGAGGAGGGTGGGAGTTTCATCTCCTACTATGTGCTTCATGGTAGGGTTGCCAGTTTGCATACTCACCCTAAAATACACTTAGCTAAGAATGCTAGAGGGTACAGTGCTACAATAATTGTGGCTGAAAGCGGTGACATATATGCTGGTACAACAATGCTTCTTGAGGGTGAGGGCTCTAGTGCAGAAATAACTTCAAGACTTATTGCAAAGAAGGAGGCAAGGATAAAGAGTCCGTTACGCATAGTCGCGCATGCCAAGGGCAGAGGCCACATAGAATGTCTTGGTATCCCCCTCTCACCTAGCGCTACAATAATATCTGAGCCTACCCTCGAATCCAATACTGATGGAGCAGAGTTAACGCACGAAGCTGCTATAGGTAAGCTTAGAGATGAAGAGATAGAGTACCTTATAGCGCGTGGACTCGACGAAGGTACAGCACGTAGACTGTTAATCAAGGCACTCTTACACGTTGATGTGCCTGGGATACCAAGTCAAGTTAGAGCCCTCATTCGTGCAACTGAAAAACTGCTTGTTGAGAAGGGAGCCGCATGAAGCCTATACCTCAAGACAGGAAGCAACAAGGTTACTTTATCTTTCTCCTAGTCTTGGTATGGCTCTTATCGTTTTATCTCCACACGCCAGCTAAGGAGAATGTTTTACGTTATACCGACATAGTGTATGGCGTGTTTATTCCAAGATTCCTTACACAACCCCATGAATACTGGACGGACAATACTTCACTAATACTCTTCACTGAAGGAAAGAAAGTGTGTCCATTACCGTATATTGACTATATGTTCGAGTACCCGCCAGTTGTTGGTTTTCTCTGGGCACTAACCACGTGTATAGGCTTCCATATTGCCAGAGAAAACGGTCATATTGATGTTTGGAAGGCAGCTCAAGTGCACTATATAGCGCAGTCACTTGTAATACTATTCTTTTTTGTCTTAACCGGTATAGTCTCATACAAAATAGCCGGCAAGCTGTCATTGGATGAGAAGCGTGTTTTTCTGTTTGCTTTACTTCCCTCTACAGTGATGTACCTTGTGTATAATTGGGATATTGTAGCAGTTGCCTTAGCGTTAAGCGCTCTATACATGTACACTCGTAAAGCTGACTTCTTAGCTGGGACTCTTCTGGGGCTATCTATTTCAACAAAGATTTTAACATTAGGTGTCGGCGGATGGATTATAGTGGAGTATATTGTAAGACAAGAGTATAGGAGTGCTTTAAGGTTCTTAACGGGCATAATCCTAGGTTTAACACCGTTTTTAGTTCTTTTCCTTGTATCGCCTGTAGGTTTTAAGGACTTCATTAGCTATCATGCCGGATGGTATTGTGAGAATTGTCTTTACCTGCCTCTACTCCACGATTTATGGTCTTCTACTCCGCGTATTCTATATCCTATTCTTGTTCTTGCCACTTACTCTTTACTCGTGGCTTCTTACGTTTCTCGACGTATTTCTAGTACGGGTACACGTCTTCATGCCCTGTTCACGCTGCAGCTAGCTTTTGTACTGTTCAACTATGTGTTTACTCCACAAATGCTCATTCTTGTGTCGCCTTTTGCTGTTCTTGCTCTTGAAGGTTTTTGGCTTATCTTATACATTGTTGCAGATGCATTGAATGCTATAATAACACCTTTATTTATTGCTGAGCTTGAAGATGAAGGTAGCCCATGGTTTTGGGGGTCACAGACTCAATACGTCGTTGCTCTTAGAAACATTATCCTTCTAGTATTGTTTATGTACTATATTACATGGAATATACGTGGAAAACGTGACTGAACTCTTGCTCATATAGTCATAGTTAGCCTAGTCCTTATTAGGCTAGGTTGGACTCGACCTATAGTGTCCTCTATTTCAAATAGATGTGGTGGTCTTTGTGTTTTCATTAACTCAATTGCTAAAATAAATAAAAGCATAACAATAATTAGGCCAGCGGTATAGGAACATAAGTATACAATAGCTTAGAGTGCTTAGAGTGTATAAGCACAACACTAAAGTCAGATAAGCACATGGGGCAAGGTGACTTTGATGGATAGCTTAGTGGCAACAAAGAGTATGAGCCTTGAAGAGAAGGCTTGGGAGATCATTGAGCGGGAACGTGCTAAGCGACCAAAACTAGGGTTGCCGCCTAGGGGTGCGCCTATACTTGTTGAGGCAGTTAAGCTTGCTGAGGAGATTAAGCCTAGTCAGCATGCGAAGCGCGAGGTATTTAGGAGGCATGGTATACTGGGTAGTAGTCTTGATAGGCTCCTCACTGCTCTTTTCTATGATATAATGAAGAGGCTTGGAATAATAGACAAGGTCGTGGCAGAGATTACTGGTGTTGAGAACCCCTTAATTCTTGATCCATGGCTTCGTGCAGGGCTACGTGTTGCAGTGCACGCCCTTTTGTTCCATGAGGTTGATGCCACTTCTCTACGTGCTCTACGCTGGGGAGTTGCAAGTCTTCTTAGTAAGGAGACTCATCCATATGTGAGCATGTACTATTGGAAGGTGTTTGAGAGGATAGTTGAGTATAGGCCCAAGCCCAGGAGTATTGAAGAGTTGCTTGAGTGGCAGTACCTCCTTCCGGCATGGTTTATTAGGAGAATGAGAGGTCTCCTGGGTCCCTCTGAAGCTGAGGAGTTATTTAAGGCCCTCAATAGGAAGCCCTTGATAAGCCTACGTGTGAATACTTTAAAGACAAGTGTTGAACGTGTTGTTAGGGAGCTCCGTAGAGAGGATAAGAACCCTATTGTGAGCAAGCGTGTTCCTGTAGTAGTTAAGATTGAGGGGCCTTACGATTTTGACAGAAGCATGATCTATAGGAGAGGCTGGGTTATTATTCAAGAGGAGGCAAGTGCAGCAGCTTCATTAATACTGTCGCCTAAGCCCGGTATGACTGTTGTTGATCTGTGCGCTGCTCCAGGCGGTAAGACTAGCCACATAGTTGAATTGATGCGTAATCGTGGTCGTGTATATGCTTTTGATATTGATCGTGCTAGGATAAGGCGTATGAGGGAAATTCTTAGAAGGATTGGCGCGTCTATAGTGAAGATTTACGAGCGTGATGCGAGAGAGGCACCGGAAGTTCTTGGCGAGGAGGTTGCTGATAGAGTTATGCTTGATGCTCCATGTACTAGTACTGGGACTATGGCGAAGAACCCTGAGCTTCGATGGAGGATACGGGAGGAGGGCCTTGGCGAGATTGTTAGGATGCAAAGAGAGTTACTTGAGTCGGCTGCGAGGCTTGTTAAGCCTGGTGGCCGCCTCCTCTACACTACATGTAGTCTTTTACCTGAGGAGAACGAGGATAATATTAAGTGGTTCCTTAGAACCCATAAAGATTTCAAACTGGTTCCATTGAAGGGACCTTATGATGAATCACCATGGCTACTTGGTACTATGAGGGCGTGGCCACATAGACATGACACTATAGGATTCTTTTACGCATTACTAGAGAAGAAGGAATGAGGACAATAAATAGTAATAGAGCTCAGTGTTTTTGTCTGCATAGGCTATCATAGGGGTTGGGTGTAGCATTTGAGTAGGTTATTAGCTGCTATCACGCCGGCTGGGAAGCCTGTCGCGCTTCTTGCCGCGTCAGAGGCCTTGAGCTTGGTATCGGCTTGTAATAGTAGATCTGTTTTAGCTTACTATGAAGGTTTCAGTTCGTGGTATCGTGTCTATAGTGAGAGGCCCAGAGTACACGACCTTTTGTCGGTGGATGTCTTGATGCTTGTTAGTGGTTGCAACAGGCTATGCAGTTACTCTACTTATACACTGCCCAGTGGAAGCCATTCAGAGATTATGGCGTGTACGCTTAAGCCTCTCGGCCGTGCAGCAATGCACACCGCAAACCCTCCAGAGCCGCAGAGGAGGCTCACGAGAGCAGTCTTAGAGGCATATATTAGGAGGTTATTACGGAATGGTGATAGCCTGTGGAGGCTTATAAGCCTCACGGTGACTACTGGTGGTGCACAAGGAGCTGTTATGGGTGTTCTCGTCAATAAGCCGGGGAGACCACCGGCACCACTAGTCTATGCCGCCTCTTCTTCAAAGGCAAGGCTTTGCTTGAAGTATGTTGAGGGAGGTGCAGCTATAGCCCTGGTTTCTTGGGAGGATGTAGAAGGCTATAGCTGTGCTGCAAATAGAGTTGTTAGTCTGCGGCCTGTGAAGGGGATTGCCCGTGTTGAAACTAAAAGTCTTGTTGATGCGTTACAGATATGACAAGCCTGAAGAGTGTACGGCAAAGACGTTATATCCTCTACTGCTCTGTGGATATATGTGAGAATGTACTTAGAGGAACACCCTAAAACATGTGTATCTTGGTGATAGGGTTTGGCTCCTCCTAGATCCATGACAAAAGATGCTTTGGTCTCAGCTTTTGCAGGCGAATCCATGGCGCACATGAGATACCTGTACTTTGCTGACGTAGCTGAAAAGGAAGGCTTCAAAAATGTTGCGCGGCTCTTTAGGGCTAT
>JALTZF010000047.1 GCA_027046265.1 Pyrodictiaceae archaeon | reverse complement strand
ATGCTGGTGTTGTTGTGATTACTCAGAAGGGTATTGATGAAGTTGCACAGCACTTCTTGGCAAAGAAAGGAATACTAGCAGTAAGAAGAGTAAAAAGAAGCGACATTGAGAAGATAGCCAAGGCAACAGGCGCAAGAATAGTAAGTAACATCGAGGATCTAGGCCCAGACGACCTTGGCTTTGCAAAGCTAGTAGAAGAGAGGAAAGTCGGAGAAGACAAGATGGTATTCATTGAGGGTTGCCAGAACCCAAGAGCAGTAACAATACTAATACGTGGTGGTCTAGAGAGGCTTGTTGATGAGGCTGAGAGAAGCCTCAATGACGCACTGCACGCAGTAGCTGACGCAATAAAGGACGGTAAGATAGTGGCTGGTGGTGGTGCTGTAGAAGTAGAGTTGGCTAAGTACCTGAGAGAATTAGCACCAAAGATTGGCGGCAAAGAACAATTAGCGATAGAGGCCTTTGCAAAGGCTCTCGAGGGCTTACCAATGGCACTAGCCGAGAATGCTGGTTTAGACCCAGTAGACATAATAATGAAGCTCCGTGCTGCACACGCGAAGACTGAGGGCAAGTGGCATGGTATAAACGTGTTCACAGGCGATATAGAGGACATGATGAAATTAGGCGTAATAGAACCTGTAAGTGTGAAGGCTAACGCTATAAAAGCTGGCACAGAAGCAGCAACAATGGTGTTAAGAATAGATGACATCATAGCTGCTGCACGTCGTGAAGAGAAGGAAGAGAAGAAGGGTAAAGAAGAGGAGGAAGAGGAAAAGAGTGGACCCGAGTTTTAAACGCCTAAAGCATAATACTCCAACTTTTTAGGACAAACTGGCCCCGATTTCCTATTCTAACATGTACCTATTCTAGCTTAATGCTTGTTTTGCGTGAAAATGAACAGTATTGTAGCTTCTTCCTGTTCTCCAACGACTTATTAAGCTATGGTATCATAGAGTCCTACATGGTGAACGATAAGGGTGTCTTTGGGGGACTACCTTATAGTTTTAGCGGGTGTGCCTGGTACAGGAAAAACCATCTTGGCAAGATACCTCTCCAGACAAACACAACTAGACTTTACGACACTAAGTTGGATAACCTTAGAACACAGAGCCTGGAGCGGTTATGACTCGGCACGTAGGAGCTTCATCGTCGATCCTAGAAAACTTTGTGAGAACATACGTAGAGAATATAGTAAAGGCTATATAGTTGAGACACACTGGCTGGGCTTCCTTGAGGAATGTAGACTTGAGCCAGATACTATTATTATCACGCGTACTCATCCGCTAATACTTCATAAGAGACTAGTTAGACGCGGTTGGCCTAAGAGGAAAGTCGTAGAAAATGTTGAAGCCGAATTTCTGGGTGTAATTGTACAAGACGTTATTAATAGCCAGTATAAGACAGCAATTATATTAGAAGTTGATACTAGTAATGCTGATCCAGAAATATTGTCTAGGAAAGTGCATGAGGCCATATTATCTGGGAGAATTCCCCCAGAATTTTCTTGTTGTCGTGACTGGCTGAGTCTTCTTGCGCCAGAAGAACAAGAGATTTTATTCAACATCCTATCTACGACTACATAATACCATGGTGCTAGAAGCTATGAGCTACAGCGTTTATACGGGTATAGACCAAATCAAAATTAGTAATCTACAGAAGAGAATTAGAGGCATTGTAGAGGAAATAGACGCTGTTCTTTCTAGCCGCGAGAAGGTACGCGATGAGTTAATCAAAATGGGTAGAGACATAATAAAGTTGTCGGGATGGATAATAAATGCTCTACATAGAGCTTCATTAGAAGAAGCAAAACGTTACCTAGAAGAGATGGATAATAAAGCCAAGATATTCATCAAGAAAGCACGACAAGACCTCTACCTCTGGCATAGCGGCTTTACAAACAATGTCCTATCAGAATACGCTGAAGCAAAACTATTCTTTGAAGTAATAGTTAATGGTAGGCTACTAAGCCACAATGACTTGGACATTGAGTATACACCATATCTTCAAGGACTTGGAGACATGCTAGGTGAGATGAGAAGGCTTGCACTCGACATGATGCGTACTAATGACCTTATCCGTGCAGAGAAACTGCTTGACATCATGGAGACAATATACTATGAACTCAGAGCTCTTGAGTACCCAGATGCCCTCATACCGGGAGTACGCCATAAAATTGACGTTGCAAGAAGACTCATAGATGACACAAAAACACTTCTATTAACAATAAAAGCTAGGATAGCATGAGAAGAAGTGCCTTATACACTAAATAAAGGAGTAATGAGTATAATTACCTATTTACTTTTCTTCACTTTTCTTCCGCATCTCCACTAGAGCAAACTGTACTATGAAAATTCCAGAGCCTAGAATGCGCTTTCTTCAAACATCATGGTATTCTATTACTCTAAGCTCCATGACTAAATGGAGAACAAGTATGACATAATGGGTTTGTTGTGGCGCCGGGGGCGGGATTTGAACCCGCGCGGGGTGCTCCCCCACCGGCTTAGCAGGCCGGCGCCCTACCAGGCTAGGCGACCCCGGCGTCCATGGAGGTAGTATAGTTATGTGGTGGGGTGGTTTAAGTCTTTCTCGGAGGTGTATGAGTTAGTATTATTACCCTTTAAGCATTGTTAATGTATACTATTTGAGGATGAAGGTACATGACTGAGATGTTTGAAGAAGGCGAGTTCTGGCCACCAGCTCAGGTGCTCAAGAGGATCGCCATTCATATTGCTGGAGAGATCGTTGTGAGTGAGAATCCTGGCGGTGTCTTGAGGAAATGGCGTGAATTCTTTGGTGCTAGCCAACTTGAGGTCGCCAGGCATATGGGTGTAACATCCAGCGTTATTAGCGACTATGAGAAGGGGAGGAGGGTTCCAGGCTCTAACTTTATCAAGCGCTTCATAAGCGCACTACTCGACATAGATGCCACACGTGGGTGGCCAACAGTAAGCAAGCTTGCTCGTATGCTTAACTTACATTATCTAGGTGCAGTCCTTGATATGGAAGAGTTTGAGCAAGGTGTCCCGCTCGATGAAGTTATTCGTGCCGTTAAGGGTATCCCTTTGAGTGTTACACTTAGTAGTATGTATGTTTATGGTTACACTGTTATTGATAGCATAAAAGCTATTGTAAGCTTGAGTGGTAACGATTTTCTTGCTTTGCTTGGCTCAACTACACAACGTGTAGTTGTATTCACCAAAGTCTCTACGGGGCGTAGCCCCATGATAGCTTTACGTGTATCAACTATTAAGCCTGCAGTAATGGTTCTTCATGGGACAAAGAAAATAGACCCTTTAGCTTTATGGATTATAGGCACAGAGAATGTACCAGTTATACTGAGTACTGCGCGTAGCGTATCTGAACTCATTGATGGGCTTAGGAGGCTTGCTTCCTCTCCTCAATGAGTAGTATGGCAGCAGCAATGTCTCCCCCAGCTTCCTCAAGTGCTTTGCGTGCCTCCTCGAGGCTTACACCTGTCTGTTCAGCAACAAGCCTTACATCTTCCTCACTTATGGTGAGGCCCTCTTCTCTGCTACGTTCTCTTTCCTCAATGTTCTGAGTGACTATCTGTATCATAGCTGTCCCGCCTGGCATCTTTATCATGACTACTTGTGGTGAATAGGCAACAAGCTCTTTTCCCTCTCCACTCTTTATGATGACTTCCTCTGCTTCAATAGTCTCGATGTCGACGTTCTTTAAACCTAGTCTGCGTAGTTGACGCTTTATATCAGAGGGGTTCAAGCTGAACACGGCTTGTACCTCCATGAGTATACGGTTTTTGTGGAGTAGAAATATTAAATGCTAACCTCACCTACCGTTAAAAAGGCGAGAATACGACTAATAGTGTAGTAGTATAGTTTAGCCCCTGTCTGCACAAAAGCTAATGGTGTGGGGAGCATAGTGGCTGGCAGAGAAGGAGTATACGTTAAGGTGCTAGGCGGCGGAAGAGAAGTTGGCCGCCTATCAGTACTAGTCGGCAAAAGAGGGGAAAAAGAAGGTATATTGGTGGACGCTGGAATAAACTTTGATGAAGAAGACAGGCCAGTTTTTGCGGCAACGCACCCGCCACGCTATACTAAGGCGATAATACTGAGCCATGCCCATTTAGATCACATCGGTACAGCACCCATGTACTATATCTCGGAGTCCCCTAAGGCGTACGCGACACGCCCTACAGCTCAAATGGCCAAGTTAATGCTTGAGGACTTCTTGAAACTTAATGGTTACTATTCGCCATATGAACACTATGAGGTAAGGAGGCTACTTGAAAACACGGAGTATGTAAGATACGGCCAGAAAGTCAACATAGACGGTGTAGAGGCAGCATTTTACTCTGCAGGCCACATACCGGGTAGCATGTTTACGGTAATCGAAATTGACGGTGTACGTGTGGGCGTGACAGGTGACATAAATACTATTGAAACCAAGCTAATGAAGCCAGCGCAATTAAGTCTAATAGGTAAACTTAATGTGCTAGTAACAGAGGCGACCTATGGCTCGTCTCTGCACCCGCCACGGCGCAATGCTGAAGAGAGGCTTCTTGCAATAATAGAGGATGTTCTTGATCGTGGTGGTACAATACTAATACCGGCTTTCAGCATAGCCCGTGGCCAAGAAATAATGATGATACTGGCAGAACATGACTTAGGTGTGCCCGTATACGTTGATGGGATGATTAGACAAGTAACAGAAATATTCCTTGAAAATAGTGAGTATATAAACAATCCTCACCTACTAAGGAAGGCCTATAACGAGTTCATATTCATTAAGGGATGGCGCGACCGTAACAAGGCTTGGAAAAAACCAGGAATAATAATAGCATCAGCTGGAATGCTCAAAGGGGGCCCTAGCTTGTATTACTTAAAGAGGATTGGCAGTAATCCAAGAAATGCTGTTGTACTCGTGAGTTTCCAGGCGCCAGGATCTGTGGGAAGACGCTTACTTGAAAAAGGGCTTATGCCTTCGTCTGAAGAACCGTTAAGAGCACGTCTCGAATGGCTCGACTTTAGCAGTCATGCAGATAGCAGTGGGCTATTAAGAATTATTGATTCTACTAGACCAGACAAGGTTTTAGTGGTACATAGCGAGCATGATGTGGCTGAGGAGTTTGCGTCGAGGATAAAGAGCCGGTGGCCAGATATTGCTGTAGAAGTTGCAGAGAATAGTATCGAATATAACTATTCGCTATAGCTCACATAGTATCTCGCTATTATTGTCTCTAAGGTTTAGTCCATGTCTAAATCATACATTCATAACAATAGATTCTCTGGTATCTCTTTACTGCCACATAGGATAGGTGTGTAGAGTTTTGTAAAGGCCCGCAGAATGGAGCCGCCGCCGGGATTTGAACCCGGGACCCCCGGCTCCCTCGGAACCCGCGTGGAATAGGGCTTACGAGGCCGGTGCTCTGCCCGCTGAGCTACGGCGGCGTAGCTCCCGGTAGTATGCTCTTAGCTGTACGGCTGGCTTATAGGATTTATCGTAAGTAGAAATAAGCGTTATACTATAACTAGATTATGAGGGGTACGCTATACTTGGTGCCGATGAAGAATCACGCAGGCCTAGTAGTACCTATTCTATAGCTCTGGGATGCTAGAGCCCGTCCACGCCTGAGGCGCTATACTTGGGGAAGGAGAGATAGTCAGCGCTCAGCCTTTTCATCACAGCCAAGTGTCCTCTATAAGGTTCTTCAGCCGGCTTTTGTCATCAGCCTAGCAGGTATCCCCTATTGTTATAGAGAAAACATGAGCCTAACTAGCTTAAGACTATTACCTAGTGGACGATGTATTTTTCAGAATTAACTCACATTGATTTTTAAAGGTGGTAACTATACTGTGAAGGTGGTGAATATTTGTAGGGGGTCTTATAGTTCAAGGGGTTGATGTGTATTGATGAACGAGAAAATGATGATAGTTGTTGGACAATTATTAATGGTTGTTCTTGCGCTAGCGCTTGCTTATGCTCCTCAGTATTACATGTTTATCATTATACTCTATTTCGTAGGAATCTTTGGGTTTAGTATGTATAAATCTAGGAGGGCAGGGTCAAGGATAAGTAGAGAGGAAATTGAAAGTGCGAGAATTTTGTTCAAGGAGGATAAAGCTCTTGATTTAGCTGTGGGAGATGAAGATTATGTTCGTATGTTATCCAAGCAGTGGAAGACACTTATCTTTAGCTTCCTCCTGTTTCCAGTGTATATAATTATATTTAATTTTGCCAGAAATGCTCAGTCAGCATTTAATGAGTTCTTGGCTGGTTTGGGTCTAACTAGCGAGAAACTTGCAGCTTTCATTTTGTGGGTAATTGTTTTTGAGTTTTTCTTTGTAATGAATCATGGTATTAGACGTATACTCATGGGTGGAAAAGGCTTCTCAGTACCGCTTGTCCCACCCGCGTATAGGGTTACAGAAAAGGGGATTGTTACGAAGGGTGGCTTTGGGCCGACCATAGGTTTTCCCTTGCCAGAAGGGAGTACCGTAGAATTGAATAGTGAACGTAACTACGTTGAAATAAGGCTTCCCAAAGGTGCAGTAATAAGATTGTACAGTAAGAGGGCAAGCAGGCTTTATGAAATAATACAAAGATACGGACTAAGAAAGAGTAGTAAGAGCTGACATAGACGAATTTAGTAGTCTTAAATTTTCTGTTCTAAAATCATTCTGTACTCTTTCTCGTCTATGTCTGTCAAGCCCTTCTTAAGCATCTCAAGCATGTTTTCAAGACGACCCTTCTCCCTGTCTATCTCACCAGGGCAACCCTCCCCTATTCTTATAGGCCTAGAGAGCTTCGATAGGAGTACAACTCTACTCTCTATCTGCTGGGATACTATATTGTAGCCTGTTAACTCCGAAAACTTCTTAGCAAATTCTAGTACTTCTAAGTGTCTAAGCATATCCTCTCTAGACAGCCTATGTCTAGCTGCGCCCACATGCATATAAGATTTAAACTCAATATAGGTTGGCTCTGCTTTTTCAACAATCTTAGCCCACTCTTTTAAGGCTCTCTCATGCATGTTAAAGCTTCGTACTAGTGTAAAGCGTATAGCAATCGGGCTAGAAAACGATGGCAACATTTCTAGTGTTTCGAGAGTTAACTCCCAAGCTCTAGGCGCTAGAGGCTTATCAAATTGTTCATAACTCTTCTTATCCCAAGCCTCTATACTAACATAGAGTTGTGAAGGCTCTTCCTCGAGGTTTGCGAGCACATCAGGTCTAACACCTCGGGTTACAAGGAATGTAGTAATTCCTCTCTTGTGGTACTCTTGTATTAGCTCTCCAAGTCTGGGGTATAGTACTGGTTCACCTGTAAGACTTATAGCTACATGTACAGGATGCATGGCTTCCTCTAGGAGCTTTTTATCTGCCCTGGGATGACCCCAATATCCCATTAACGCTTCTCTATGAGCCTCAATGCTTCCTTCAACAATGAGGTCTGGATCATCAACCCATGGTAGTTTAGTGTCGTCCCATACTATCCTGGTATCTGTTGGGCGTAGTCTCCAACAGTGTAAACATGCATTCCAGCACCACAAAGCAGAGGGGCTCATTTGTATATCTCTATGGCTTGCTATACCATAGAACTTACACTTATAGCAGAATCTCCTCTCCACAATGGCTGCATGCGTCCAGTGGCACTTCTTGTAGACACTATGACGCCCTATGATTATATAGCCTTGCTTTTCAAGTATCTTATACAAGGTACGATAAGGCTCTGGGAAATCATCTATTCTATACTTCCAGCGCTTCCCTCTAACAGTTCTTGGCTTAAATTCTTGTAGAGACATGTAAACCCCCATCCACTCATCACGGGTTTGTACCCTGTAATATTAGCTACTACTGGTAGAACAGTTTTGATAGTCCTATTTTAATAAAGTAAAAATATGTAGCTGGGAAACTCTTGAGGGAGGAGTGTATAATGAATAATAGGCGTTATGAGGACACTATGAATAGTGCAATGAGATTACTTAGAGAACCACGGTCAGCTAGAGACTTCACGTACTTAATCTTAGCAATGATCCCAGTAGGCTATACTATAACGTATAGTGCCCTAGGAGAATTGGTTGGCAAACCACCGCGAGCTATAGGGGCTTATATGAAGTATAATAGGTATCCCATAGTAATACCATGCCATCGTGTTGTATCTAAGAATGGTCTTGGTGGTTTTTCCTTGGGAGGCTTGGAAGTCAAGAAGAAGCTACTGGTAATTGAGGAAGCACTGGATAAGAATAATAATCGCTTATTGAGAGTTATAAAGACGGCTAGGGAGTTCTGGAATGTATTAGAAAGGCAGGGTCAAACAATTGCTAGTATATCTACTTAGCACGTTTGTAATTTAGGGTATAAGTAATAACGTAATAGCCATATAATGGTTAATGGTTGAGGGTCAGTCCGCAGGAAACTCTTCATGAACCTCTTTGTCTGCTAGGTGTTAGGTCATCATGCCCGTGATGAAGACCTTTGGGAGCGAGCCCTCGACACAGGAAGTACATGTACTATCAATATTACTGCGATGAACGTAGTGCGGAGCGCTGAGGCGCAACCAGTAGGGCCTGGTCGGCCCTGGCCACTTCTATCATCCCAAGCCCTCGGGTCGTACTAAGGGTGTGTATACCTCATCCCATAAACTGGGTCTGTATTGGGCTCAGTCTTTTAGGTTGTTGCGGTAGGGCTGATTATAGTGGGAGAATTGTTCCTATATTATCATAAAAGTTTATTAGTCACAAAACCATAGATAATAGACTACCTACATGGAAGCGGATGGCGGGGTAGCATAGCGGGGTAGGGTAGCCTGGTAGCCCGCGGGGCTCATAACCCCGAGGTCGGTGGTTCAAATCCACCCCCCGCTACCAAAGCCCGCAGCTGCGGGCCCCCGCCACCATTTCTTCATCCTCTCTCATAATACTTCTGGACTGGTCTCTGTGCAATTAACCATTACTTCCTTCAAGAGTAGGGTTTACTCCTTTGAGTGAATATTTTCCCGAGTTCCCTAGAATTATGCATTTACTAGAAACTCCCTGTAGTATTCTTGTAGTAAGCCATCGCATGCACGATAGCAACTACTCTATTAAGGTGTGTGCAAGTAGTGAAGACGAATGGGTGTGTGGTAGTACTCTTCTTCTCTCATTAAAACCCGTTATACTTAACTGTGAAGAAGGCTTTGTATCTGTGGTTAGTAGTAACAAGGGAGAGTTCTATGTCAGCATTACAGAGTGTGATGATGCAGTATGGAGGCTTCTTGCTTCAAGAGAGCCTTTTTGTAGTATTGTTCTAGAAGTAGACTTAATTAATATCATGGGCTTTACCGATGGGTTTAATGGTTTTAGTTTAAATGTCATGTTGGGTGTTACTGTTAAAAACAATATCAGTACTATGTCTAGTAGTAGTGGTAGCATTGATACTACTAGGCTTACTAAAGCCTTCAAGGCTAGTTTGCTTGAGCCTTATCACGGAAAAGTCTGTGTAGATCTAACAGAAGCTTTTAGTGATGTTTTAGAACGTTGGAATCCTTGGAGAGTTGTTAGAGGAAACAAGAAGATTATATGGTGTCTTATTACACGTGATGTATCGATCCTAAAGAGTTGCCCAGTAAGGGTGTTAGATCCAGACAACACTAAGTCACCATGTTTCCATCTAGGCTTATGTCTTCGAGGCAGTAGAAACAATTATCATCTTATAAAATATGAGGTTGGACTCCATGAGCTGGTTGAAGGACGCCTTGTTGTTAGGTTTTCGCGGTCCATAGAGAGTATTGTTGCTTCTCTCAGTAGTTTAGTGTTCGTGCACAATACGGGTCGTACTGGCAGAGACCTATGTTATAATATCTCATCAACATGTAGTGTGAGACTTGTAGGTTGGAGACTTTGTTTTACTCATAGTAAGATTTTGGGTGGGGAATATGCATGCAGTATCAATCATAATAATAGTGTTGTTCTTTTTGATAACTGTATAAGTATAAGCCAGGTCTTTACGGTTGGAAGTAAGTATGTCGATGTTTTTTGTGTAGAAAAGAGTTTTGGGGCTGAGTGTAGTTACACTATTGATCTAGTTCATTTAGTTACTCTACTACTAATGTATGCTCATGTTGTTGGCCATAAGCTCTTTGAGCTGGTTGAGGACGTAAGACCTTATCTGATTGATGTCTGGCAATTCTTTGATTAGCCTTCCGTTCTCTATGACCTTTTCAAGGAGCGGTACTGGGTCTTTGCACGACGTTTTTTCAGGCTTTGCCCCCCAAGGAGCAATGTAGTAGTCTAGAGTCTTGCACTTGTATACTTGTTTGAAGCCTGGGAGCTTTCCCCTCTTAGCTATAGGTATCCATTTGTTACCTTGTTGAATTTCTACTATGTCCATGCTAATATCTATTGATGGTGGATTTGCTATTGATGTGCCAACACCAAAAGCGTCAGCAACGTCGCGTAGTTCTAGTATCTGTTTCTCGTCGAGTCCTCCACTAACGATTATTTTCACATGCTTATATCCTAGTAAGTCAAGCGTCCAGCGTACCTCTTCAACTATCTTCCTCATGTTTCCCCTACGGCTGCTCGGTGTATCCAGTCTTACGCCATACAATCTATCCTTGAAAGTCTCTGCTGCTAGTACTGCTTCATACCTTTCATCATAGAATGTGTCTACAAGAGCTATCCTAGGAACATCCTCTTCTACAACTTCATCAAAGGCCTTCCATGCACTGACAGGATCATTGAATACTATTATTAATGCGTGAGGCATTGTTCCTACAGGCTTTAAGCCCAAGTATTTCTCGCTAGCAACACCGGAGACGGCATCAACGCCTCCTATGTATGCTGCACGGTCAGCCATAACACTTAGTGCTGGATGGATAGCTCTAAGCCCGAAAAACAATACAGTCTTGTCGCCTGCTACCATTTTTATTCTAGCAGCCTTTGTAGCTATGCTACTTTCATGCCGTAAAACTCCTAATAATGCTGTTTCAAGTGTTGCAAATTCACAGTATTCACCTTCAATAACCATAAGAGGCATAATAGGCTTAAAGAGCGTTCCTTCGGGGATAGCATAGACTGTAAGGTTTCGCTCTTCAAGTATTGCTAAGGCCTCTTCAAGCCCGGCAAATACAGCCCAATCATATCCTTTTGGTAGACTATATGCATGAAACTCTGCTCTCACTTTAACATTACACAATCCTTTAGCTTCAAGTATTTTGCGTGTTCGCTCAAAATATACATCAGTAACAAGTCCACTTCGAATTTCATCTATAGAGGCTACATAGAGTCGAGGCATATACGTCCCCCTTCATCTCAATGTTACTAGTCCTACATACAGCCTACTCTTCACCGATAACTTCTATCATTATTTTCCTCGCTGTACGTGGTCCATCAAGTTCTATTAGCATAATATTTTGCCAAGTACCGCGCTCTAGTCTACCGTTGCGTACTGGTATGCAGCGTGTTGAACCTATAATAGCTGATGCTAGGTGTGCGTGTGCATTATTGTCTATGGTATTGTGTCTCCATCTATAGTCGGGCTTAGTAAGTTCCTTTATGAGGTCTATGTAATCCCTCGTTAGGCCTGGCTCAGCCTCGTTAACTATGATAGCTGCTGTAGCATGTGGTGCATGAACTATACATAACCCATTCTTTATACCACTCTCTCTAACAGCTTCTTCAACTTCCTCAGTTAGATCTATAACTTCAAATCTACTGTGTGTGGAAAGCCTTAACTCTTTAAAGTAGACTTTCAAGTTTTATCAACCTCATTGTTGAGACAGTAGTTGTGCATACAAGTCTTATCAAGTAGCGACTAAGTTGTTTCAAGAAAATAAATTATTAGCCTATCTAGCATAAAACCTGTGGTAAAGAACATTAACCAGGCTAACAGCGTGAACAAAGGGGAATACTATGTCTGAAACACAGGCAGGTGCAGTGAGCGAGATAAAGAGATTAGTTGAGGAAAAAATAAAAAGTATAGAGGAAAAGTTCGGCGATCCACTATTCTATCTAAATAACAATAACTTTGATGAAACATTATCAAAGTACAAAATTGTAGTTGTAGAATTTGCTTCAAGTTGGTGTAACCCATGCAAAGCTTATACACCTGTATTCAAGCGTGTCGCCAGAATGCTCGCATCTCCGGAAAAGGGTATTGTCTTTGCGTATGTAGACACAGATGAGTCACCAGATTTAGCTGATAGATATGGCGTTGACAATATACCTACAACAATAATATTCGTTGATGGCCATGTTGCTGATGTAATAATGGGTGCTACTCAAGAGTCTAGACTGAGAGATCGTGTAGAAGCAATAGTAAAAGAGACTATACGAGACAAGTAACGTGTATTCGGCAAAGGGGGAGACCCTTCATCCCCGATGGGTCTTATGGGGACAGCTGCTCCACACTACCAACCTAATTATAACGCGAAACTAGGTTAATTATAGTTTTATTTGCGTCTACTAATCTAGTAGGGCTATGATGATTTCTCTCGTAGAGGCTGAGAACAATGAAGATAGAGGATGGCTCTGAGCTTAGGCATATACCTATATTAGGCTTAAAGCCTCTTATAGGGGTGATTCATTTACCAGCAGTAAATATAATGAGTAGACGTGCTTATAGTGCTGAGGATGCTATAGAGTATGCTATTAATGAGGCTAGAAAACTAGAGAATGCCGGTTTTGATGGTGTAATAGTGGAGAATTATGGCGACAAGCCCTACCATGTAAAGGATGGAGTCTTCACTGCAGCTATAATCGCTGTGATAGCTAGAGAGGTTAGCCGTTATACAAGCCTTGTAGTTGGAGTTAATGCTTTAAGGAATGATTATGAGGCAGCTCTTGCTGCAGCTTATGCATCGGGCGCCGCGTTTGTACGCATTAACGTGTACTGTGAACCCAGGCTCTCCATGGAAGGGTTACTAGAACCTACGGCTAGTAGGGTGGAGGATATAATGTCTAGAATACCCCGTCACATAGCAGTATTTGCTGATATTGATGTAAAGCATAGTTTGCCATTTAAGGGTTGCCATGAAAACTCTGAAGTAGAGTTATACCATGACTGTATTAGTAGGGGTAAAGCAGATGCGTTTATTGTCACAGGCAAATCAACAGGTTCAGCACCAGATCCCGGCTATGTTGCTGCTCTAAGGAAGATTCTTTATAATAAGCCCTTAATAGTAGGCAGTGGTGTATCAGCTGAGAATATTAGAGCATACTGGGATCTAGCTGATGGCTTTATAGTAGGTTCATCGATAAAAGTGAAAGGTGTTGAGACACTTATTGATCCTTACAAAGCTGAGACTATTGCTAGAATAGTAAGGGATCTACGCAAACAGCTTATAAGAGGGTTATAGCCGCCTAATGCTGGGCTAGTAATACCGCAAAGGAGGGGTTGGCGGGAGGCAACGTGATGCTATGAATAATATTGAGCTAATAGCGGAGTTAGAGCCCTTACAGAATAAGGAAAAGCTGGAGGCCAGGTTGCGAGCGCTAATACCACACTTTGATGTAATTGATATACCAGAAGCCCCTTTAGGCAATCCATCTGTCAGTTCAGTCCTATTAGCTGTCTATATATGGAGCAAGTATGGAGTCAAAGTTATTCCGCACATTAAAGTAACTGATGTCAATAGCTTGGCTCTAATAAACATAGTAAATGGGCTAACAACCATAGGCATAGAAGAGGTTGTCGTACTGAGGGGTGATCTCCCACGTATAGGCAGCACGGTAGAAGATGTTACTGTGGAAAGCGTGCCGGATCTCGTCAAAAAATACAGCAAAAATATTCCACGTTTAGGTGCCTTGATAAGCCTGCGTTATCCTCGTAACCTAATAGAGAGAAGACTCAACAGGCCTTTTGCATTTTACTATATTCTTCGTCCAATAGTGGATTTAGATAAGCTTGCATGGCTAAGCAGGGAAGCAAGAAGAAATGGAAGGAAGCTCTATGCATACATAATTGTTATGAGCGAAAAGAATAAGCCTATATTACGGTCACTACTTGGAGACCAACCCGTCTATGAGATTAAAGAAGCTATAACCATTATGGAGAGGCTATCAAGTCTTGTAGACGGTTTCATAGTTTCTAGCCCAGGCGACGTCAATGCCATGATCTCTGTAGCCCAGCACTTTCAGTAAGAAAGCAACTTAGTCTTCAACTGTTCGTGGGCCAACAATGAATCCATTCTCCGTTTTTGCTGAGTTTAATAGTGCGTCTTCTTGTCTAAGACTATTTCCAGGAGTGTCAGGACGTACTATGCCTTGCTTGTCGTGAGGGTGATAGAGGGGTTCTACATCCTCTACTCTCGCCTCTAAAAGTTTATCAATAAGTCTTCTTACAGCCTTTATTCTCTGCATAAGTTCATCGGCTTCTTCCCCACTAACGCGTATGCGTGAAAGCCACGATAGGTGCCTTATAAGGCTACCACCTTTCTCGTCCAAAATATCACCCTACGGGTATGCATAAGCTCTAATCCCATATCTTTGTCTAAGATACTCAGAGAACACCCTTGCTGCTGTACCACCCCGTGAAGCATCAGTAATGACTAATTTGGGCTTCGTCTCTAACACATAGTCTACAAGTTGTGTAAAGTCTGCATGGTCACTGAATGATACAACAATCTCTCTGGATGTAAGCCAAGTATAAGGTGCTCTAAACTCCCAGCCTGTAAGGAGCATGTGTATAGCCTTGGATCCGTTTATATTCCTTCTTCTCCACTCATAGAATCCATGAAACTCTATGTACCATTTATCCTTTTTAACCTCAAGAGCCTCTCGGCTACTGGAATAAAACACGTCACCAATCTTATAGCCGTGACGCTCTAGAGTTTTGAGTCCTTTAAACCTCTTCTTGTCAACTACTATTGGTGCCGTAACATTCATACGTCGAAGCAGTAGCACAACTTCCTCAATCTTGCCATTGTATGCATAGATGTGTACGGGACTTTTTGAGAGTGATTCATCAATAAGGTCTGGTAGTATATACTCCATCTCTTGCTGCCACGGTCTTCTCCACTCTGGCATACCATAAGTGGCATCTATTACAAGTACGTCAACGCCTTCAACAATCTCTGTTCCCGGTAATTTAAAGTCTCCAGTATAAAGTATCGATGTCCCATTATTGGTCTCAATATAGACTTCTGCGGCTCCAGGTACATGATTAGCAGGCAAGAGCTTAACGTAGAGACCCTCGATAGAGATCTTTGTACCATAGGATGCATCTACACGCCGGTAATATGGCACATGATGACCATAAGCAGAAAGAAGATCATGCGTTAATGGCGAAGCTATGTGCATTGCTGTCTCACGTATACTACGCTTTAGGCCTCTTATATGGTCTTGATGTATATGTGTTGTAGCTCTAGCTATAACACCACTATGATGTCCATCAACACTTAGCAAGTCAGCTACAACTATTGCTCCCGTTGGATCTATACTGACTTGTTTACACTGAAATCTCTCCAAGACTATAGCACCACTACTTCGTTGTGATGCTATAAGTCATTTTGTAGGCCAATCACTTTTCAAGCTTCCAAGAAGAACCCCTGAGAGTGTTTTACCAGATAATTTTACCGATAGAAGCCAGATAAAGGGTTTTAGTCAACTCCACTCATCTGTTTGAATTGTTGATAATCCTTATAATCTGAGGAACTCAGCATGAGAGTATGGTGTGAATAAAAAGAGTAATTTTTAACTCGGGCTTACATACATATATCTATATGGAACGGTGGGAGTATGATGTTACCACCTCTGACCTTAGAGGCGCGTGTACCACGTAGATTTAAGGAGTTAGCCGCAGCGGCGCAGGGCAAGTTGGGCGGAATCTCCGGCATAATCGAGTTTTATAGGGACATGCTAGTAGGCGCAGCTGCTCCCAATGAGGAGCCTAGGAAGATAAAGGATATTGTTGGCGGCATAGTGCGTGTTGAGATGCTTGGTGAAAAGTATGTTGCACTAAAGAACTTTGGCATGAGTGACTTATTGTACTACCTGCGTATGATACAAGCTTTTGGCTTGGTCAAAGTGATAAGTTATACTGAGGCGCCAAGAAGATTAGATGATGTAGCTCTGCAGAGAACACTTCTGGGAGAAACAGTATTCAAGGCAGCTGACAGGCCGGAAGCAGCAGTAATGCTGGGCTTCTACATGGGCTTAATATTCGACACACCAGCAAGACACACACTCTTTGTTGCACACCACTCCGGAAGTATAGTAGACATTGCTCTAAATGAGAAATTCCGCTCGGCAAGTGCGTACAACATGGTTTTAAGTGGACAAGCATTGTTGAGAGCATCAGCGGAACATTTAGTAACTGGTGCTAGAGGTAAGCCATGGTATGAACCATTCAGTGACTTAAGCGGAATAGTGGCACTACTAGGAGCACTACAGTCAGCAAAGATAAGGCCAACCCCAGACAAGATTCTCGGAATACGTGTGCTAAGCAAGATAAAGAGGCAAGTACTAAAGCTAGTTGACCCATATGGCGACTACATGTTGCCACGCGGCACACTAGTACTAGAACTTGACAAGATAATTAATGAGCGCGAAGAAGATCCATTAACAGGGCTCAAATACGAGGAACTAGGCGCAGGCATGGCAAAAGAGGTCACATGGTTCAAAGGCAAGATACCAAGTAGGGCATATAACGTATTAGAGGCAGTAGTAAAAGCGATAAAAGAGAGGAAGGATGAGATATCGAGCGAACTAAAACACTTGTACAACCTCACATTCGGCTATAAACAATAAGACATGAGAAGCCCAAACTAGCTGTTTTTACCCTTCACACGTTAACTAAGCCCGACACAGATTACAAAGTTTTCCAAAATATATTATGAATATGCTAACCATATAGAGACATACCTAACAAGATAATTGTATATAATGCGTTAAGTTAATAACCAGGCCCATCTACCCCAATAATTCCTAACATGGTTGGGCCCGTAGCTCAGCCCGGTAGAGCGCCCGGCTCATAACCGGGTGGTCGGGGGTTCGAATCCCCCCGGGCCCACCATCGCTGGGCTCCTCCCGGTTCACCTTCAACAATAAAGCTTCGTAGCATGAGCTTAACTGACTTTGACTACTTTTTACTGGTACAAAAGCTAAGTCGATAAATACAAGCATCCATGACTAGTTCTTGTTGCTTTTCTTCGCGTAAACTAGATAAACCCTTTACTTCTTCTTGAATACTACACTACATGGCCGCCGGGGCAGGTGCCGCCGTAGCTCAGCGGGTAGAGCGCCGGGCTGTTAACCCGGTGGTCGGTGGTTCGAATCCACCCGGCGGCGCCACATTTCCGCCTAAACGTTTCTCGTACATTTCCACTAAGCGTAAACACCACTTTATTCTCTATGGTAGTAGTATTATATTGTATTCTTTGTGTAGTCAATTCGGGATCCGTATTAGCCTGGCTTGCTAGGATTTTATCACAGAAACAAGTGGGGCTAGGCCCAAGCTTTTCCTTGTCCTCATCTCTCTCAAGGTACTTACCTCGTCCCTGTGTGGGTTAAAGAGATCAATAATTCATTATTCAGTGTATTCGAGCACTATTTCTGCAAGTTGTGAATGGTGTTTTTTTCGTCGTTTGCTATTGCTTTGAATAGTTCTTGTAAGAGCTTAATGTCTGTGCTGGATGGGACTTCTGTGAGTGCTCTAATCACTATTTCCATGTATTCTTCCTCGCTAACAGTCTGTTCTAAGCGTGCCATGATGCCTAAGACTTCCTTAGCTCCCTCCTTGGTTCTTGCTTTTCTACGTAAGTCTTCTATAGTCTCTAATATGGTATTCTCTCTACAGTCGGCTCTCCCTGCCCCTACTAAGGTGAGTATGTCTTGGAATGTCTTAGCGTGATTCTCGCTCTCCCTCGCAATGTAGAGAAGGAGTAGCTTTTGAACTCCTGTATACTTTTCTGCTAGGTCTCTGTACAGTAGTGCTACAGCTTCTTCAATTTTCACGAGTCAAGGGAGGAGTTTTTCTATATCTGGGATTAACTGGTGTAAGGGCTTCGGCTGTCTGGGTAAGCCTATAAGTTTAGCTACAATCTCTGATTGCTTGTTCATGAGTGCGTTAAAGAGCTTGTCCGCTAGCTCTGCATCGCCTTCTCTGTTTGTTGCTTTAAGTAGAGCCTCTGTGATTATTACTCTTAGTATCCTTCTTGCAGTAGTCTCACCATAAACATGCCTGAGTAGACTAAGTAGGTCTCCTGGCCTCAAGAATATGGTCCTACAGATGTCTAGGCCTAATCGTACGCGCACAAGTATCGATAGTATGGAGGCGTATCCTGGGGCTATTCGTTGAAATAGCTGCTACAAGACGTTGACACAGTTCCTCGTCTATATCAATATTACTGTTTTCTTGCATGATAACATTTCCTCCATACCACTTAGTTATACCTCTTGTAGTCCTTCTTTGCGGCTTGGGTTACATTGAGGGGTACCGATTGAAGGGCTGGCGCTCTCTCTAGCTAATAAATAAGTTCCGATTATGTATCTTGTGTATCTTTAAACTCCAATATGATCAGTGTCCACTAATAACTGTACAGTCTGGTAAAAACAGAAGGGAGCAAAGCCGGAGTGTCAAGTAGTTAAGGAGGAGATTAAAGCTTGACTAAGCAACGTTGGAGCTTACAAGAAATTGCATGGGGATTACCACTATTATACATTGTCTTAAGTCGGGGTGGATGCCTAGAGAGGGGTATCATAGCATTCTTACTAAATGTGGCTCCTAGCACGGTACGCCGAATGGTGTGGGGGCTTAAGAAGCGCGGACTTGTCGAGACTGATTCAAGCCGCGTGTGTGTAACTAGTAATGTGGGTAAAGCGCTAAAGAGCCTACTCTATGTTGCAAGAAAAAGGAACCATTACGTATTAGTTCTTAGAGGCTTACTAATCATGGTGTCACACCGCAGGAATAACGCTTCTGCACGTCTAATACCAATGGAACTAGCCTGTACTATAAATAGTAAGCTCAGACAGGGATTGAAAGACTACAGAGAAATCGCCCGCTCTGAAAGGCTGCCTCCTAAGACTGTGTCTTACACGATGAAAGCTCTAAGTGTACTCGGTTGTACAGTCCAAGGTACATGCATACTTAATGATCTCTGTAACAGTTATGGGTAGGTCTCTCCTGGAGAGTAAGGGTTAAACCCAGGGGCGTAGAGAATACTACATGGTCGAGCCCCCGGACGACCCGCCGATGCGGGGATGAGCGGCGTGGTGGGCCCTGAGAACAGGATGGGCCCGTAGCTCAGCCAGGCAGAGCGCCGGGCTCCAGACCAAGAACCGGTCCAGGCGCCGGGTCTGCGGAGAGGGTAGATGACGGGGAGAGACCCGGAGGTCGGGGGTTCGAATCCCCCCGGGCCCACCATGTAC
>JALTZF010000046.1 GCA_027046265.1 Pyrodictiaceae archaeon | reverse complement strand
GCTTCTAGCTCCTCCCTATTAGCCTCACGGTATGCTAGTGCTATAACTCTAAACCCCTTGCCTGCCTCTTCTTCGACCTTCTTAAGGAGTTCTTGCCGCATGGAATCACTCAAATCCACTACTACATCATTAGAGTCCATGTAGGCTACTGACCTCTCGACAATAACCTCAGGAGCGCCCTTGCTGAGAACAAGCAACTTCCCGTCATGGTCTACTATTACTGTCATGCGTTTACGCTCGCTACTAAAGCTTATCTCTCTAAGCCTACGATACCTGCGCCGAGTAGTAGCTGGGTCTAGTCCTAGCTTAGCCGCTAACACTATAAGGGCAGCCTCGAGTGGGTCGCCTCGTATCTTGCCGTTAGACACTTCAGCATTATTGTTTAGTAGTGAGACTAGAGCTACAAGGTGTGCCCACTTGTTCTCGCTGGCAGTTACCCTTCTTTCTCCGATGAATACTCCGCCTTTGAAGCTATAGCCCTCTCCAGTAACAGTGTATACTCTGCCTTCTGGCGCTAGGATTCTCTTCACTGTCATCTCGTTAACTGTTAGTGTGCCAGTCTTGTCTGTTGCTATGACACTAGCTGATCCCAGTGCTTCTACTGCTGCTAAGCGTCTAACCAGTGCATTACGGCGAGCCATGTTCCATGCAGCAACAGAGAAGACGATGACTACTATGGCTGGGAGCCCCTCGGGGACAGCTGCAACAGCCAAAGCTATGCTTGTGAGTATTAAGTCTACAAGGCCTGCCTCATGCTTTACATAGCCTATAATGAAGCTCATAGCGGCAATAGCAACTATTATAGCAGCAATCCTCTTTGCCAGCCTGTCAAGCTCTACCTGGAAAGGCGTCTTTATCTCCTCTGCTTCTGCAACTATTCTAGCTATACGCCCCATGTAGGTGTTCATTCCTGTGGCGACTACTACTGCTTTACCAGAACCCCTTACAACAAAAGTTCCAGAATACACTATGTTGACACGGTCAGACTCTATCACATCACGCTGCAACACAACATCAGCCTGCTTTCTTACCGGGATACTCTCTCCTGTAAGCATAGACTCGTCAACGTATAAGTCACGGTCCTCAATAACTCTAGCATCAGCAGGCACACGGTCACCTTCACTCAAGACAATTATGTCGCCTGGGACAAGCTCAGAAGAATCAACAACGACTATCCTTCCACCACGCAAGACGTGGGCCTTGGGTGATGCGAGCTTCTTCAATGTCTCAAGTATCTTCTCTGCCCTATACTCTTGAACAGAGCCCATTACAGCCATAAACAATATTATGGCGAATATGAGTATAGCATCAATAGTCTCTCCAACAACTAAGCTGAAGAGTGTAGCGGCTAATAGCATGACGACGAAAAGGTTCTTAAACTGCTCAACAAACACGTCAAGGAAGCCACGCTTTTTACCAGCCTCAAGGACGTTAGGCCCACACTTTTCAAGCCTCATCCTAGCCTCGCTCTCGGCCAGCCCCTTATCCGGGCTAACGCCTAGAAGGCGTAGTACCTCATCCCCACTCCTTGCATGGGCATCCTCAACAATGCAAGGTACACTAGTATTTGCTGACACCACAGACACCCTATGAAGCTAACCCGCAAAGACTGTCCTGTAGAGAAGAGCGATAAAAACATGACTAGGCATGAAACCGTTCTACTATAGCTTGGGATAGCTTGGGCTAACAAAGCTTGACCAAGGTAGACCGGGATCAAGCACATATGTTTTACAAGAGGCTAGAGAAGCCTACAATACTATGAAACAGTTACTCAGCCAGTACAGCTTAGAAGAATTTATAGAGAGTATTGAGGCTAAATACGCTCTACGCTATACAATAATACTCTTTGTAGAATCAGTAGCTGACCTGGCAACGCTTATCCTGGAAGCAGATTATGGAATAGCACCAGACTCCTATAGAGACGCAATGCTTCTGTTGGGAGAAAAACGTATACTCCCGTATAGTCTAGCGGAGGCTTTAGCAAGACTTGCATCTCTAAGGAATATAATAATCCATAGATACTGAAGAATTGATGACAAGAAATTGTACACCGAGACACTTAAAGGCCTAGAGACTATTAGCAAAGTCCTAGAGGAGCTGGAGAAATATGTCAAAACTATCGATCCTTGAAGACCTCAAGAGGAGAAGTACAAGACTAAGCGACGAAGAGAGAAAGCAGGCCATAGAAGTATTAGCAGAAACCTTGTCTCAAAGAAAAGAAGTCGTCTTAGCTCTAGTATTCGGCGGCGTGACAGAAAAGGATAAGCCAGTAAGAGACATAGACATAGCAATCTACACAGGCTACAAGGTGAGGCCAGAAGAATGGCCGGAATACATTGATAAACTAAGAACAGTGCTAGAAAAGAAGCTAAGAAGCGCCCTTGGCATACTCAAAGCCGTGGATCTAGTACTCTTAGAGTATGCACCATCCAGACTCAGAGCCAAGGCGCTAAAGAAGGGCATAGTACTAGTTGATCGTGCACCAGGGCTACGTGGGCTATTACTCTTACACGCACAAGACGAAGTAAAGGCGCTGGATAGGTTGAGAAAAACGTTAAACGTGAATAGGCTATGAACCTAGCGTGCTCAGCAACCTACCCTCACTTCACCCCGGTCTAAGGTCGCTCTTCGGGGTGTCTCATCACAGCACAAGAATGGAAGGCATACTGATAACATCCTCTTCCTATGTACAATGGGATCCACGGAGAGGTGCAACTAACAGAGTCTATCACATTCATCACAATACCATTGCGTTGCATTGAAGAGCAGATTTGTATACCATTTTACTACGTAATAATTACAGATACAGACTAGGGAGAAAGAGTGTTTCGTATATTGCCGGGATGAGGCCTTATGAGTAGGCGTGATGTCGAGGAGCGGTTGCTGAGCTATCTTAGAGAGCATCCTGGGAGTAGTCCACGCGAAATAGCTGATGCTCTTGGGGAGAGTCTGGCTGTTGTGCGCGTTATTCTTAACAGGTTAAGGGATCGCGGTGTTGTAGCCCGGGGAGAGGAGGGGAGGTATTATGTTGTAGCAAGCACTGTTCATGGTGTTGGTAGGAGTGATGTTAGGAGGCATGTAAGCTATGTGATGCAGAGTACCGACTTAGACGCCATTATTTCGAGGCTTAGGGAGTTAGAAGAGAGGATAGAGCATCTCGAGGAAGAGCTAGACAAGATTAAGAGGAGGCTAGAAAGGAAGGAGCAATAATATGTTGTGCTAGTGCACACGGTTACGGGCTCTAAGACTGCTCTGTAGCATAGTGTAACTCTATGGTGTAGCTATCACCGATAAAATCTTCTTGGACTTTTATCCGCTAGTATTATCTCCTTTTCACAACTAACTTAGTAATGATGGGGGAGTATTAGTGTCAGCTCGTCTCGTATTATCTGAGACTATTTCTAGGCGGATTAGGAGAGAGGCAGAAAGATTGGGCTTGAGTGTTGAAGAGTACATTGTGGAGTTGTTAAGCCAGAATCTCGACCCTAAGAGCAGGGTTAGGGAGTATATCCAAATTGCAGAGGAACTACTTGAAGAAGCTAGAGAAGAACTAAGGAAAGGGGATGTCCGTCAGTCGGCTGAAAAAGTCTGGGGTGCAGCAGCTTTGACAGTTAAGGCTTATGCGTACTGGAGAGATGGGAAACGACTAGTAAGTCATGGCGAGCTTTGGGAGTATAAGAGGAGGCTTGAAGAGGAGTTAGGCGAGTGGGTTAGTGATTCATGGAATGCTGCGAGCGCAATGCATGTCTGCTTCTATGAGGGATGGTGTGCTCGCCGTGATGTCGAGGTGGCGCTCAAGCGTGTAGAGAGAATGGTGAAGGAAGTCTCATCGCTGTTGGCTAGAAGTTTTTAATGTGCAGTCGATTCCAGAGTATGAAGTTTAAGTTGTAGTTTATTAGAAGGCAGTGTTTGTGTCCGTGATAAAAAGAGGGGTCGGAAGCGAGAGGGGAGAGAGGTTTAGGCTTTCCTTGCTGTCACTTCTTGTTCTCTAGCCTCAATAGCAACATGTTCTCTCTTCTGTAGTTTCTTAAGCTCTTCTTGGACCCAGGCTGGGTGCTCCTCTTTAGCTCTCTTGAGTGGCATTTTTCCTGTCCAGAATGTTGGGTCTACCGGGAATATGCTGGGTCTGAAATTGGCGTATCCCATGTGTACTATGAGTATGAAGGCTACTGCTAGGACTGCTTCTTTGAAGTGTGCTGTCCATAGGATTCCTCCGAGCATGTCTGGCCCGTAGAGTAGCATTAGTAGTCCCGGGACGCCGAGTACTGCTATGCCCCAGTATACTCCCCAATACTCAAAGAGCTGTTCTGGGTCATATTTCCCGTAAGGCTCAGGCTTCTTGCCTACTAGTACTCTGAACACGTTCTTTAAGAACTTCCGTGTATAGATTTCCAGCATTGGAAACTTCTTCCTCAGACTCTCACCACGAATCTTAGCTACAACGGCTTGTGCTGTGTAGTAGGCAAAGTGTATGATGGCTAGTACGCCCATGGCGAGGCCCGAGTATATGTGGATGGTTAGAAGTGTTGATCGGCTAGCGAGGAGGTTGGCATACGCGGCAAATCCGGTGACTGCACAAGTTGTAAAGGTGGCTATGAGCCATATGTGTTGTACTCTCTGCCATAGCGTCAGCCTTGGGAGTACTATGTCTTTA
>JALTZF010000045.1 GCA_027046265.1 Pyrodictiaceae archaeon | reverse complement strand
AACCCCCTTCTACCTAAACCCAATGGCAGGCCACTACAAAAGCTAGAACTAGCTAGGCTTGCTAGCCCAATAGGGCTACTAGCCGCTCCCAGCCTAATAATTACAGGTAGATTTTGTAGGAGGTAGCTTAGGCTAAGACGGCTTACCTCTAAGGTTTACGAGAATAAGGATAAGCCCTAGTGCCTTAATGGAATCCCCCAAGAGTGCCACTAAAGCCGCCTCTCTTACAGCTATTATGAAGGGGAGAGAAGCCCCAAACAACACTATCCCATAGATAAACAGCCTTGAACCCAGCAAGCTTATCTCAGCCAAGTCCCTTGAAAGTGGAACTGCTACAAGCGTCTCCAAAAGATATGACAACACTATAAGCCCACCACCCACAAGAGGGCTATAAACACCGCCAACAACAACCCCTAATGCAGCCAACACAATAACAACTGGTGCTACACGCCTAAAAGCCATAAGAGAAGCCCTAGCCATACCCATGTACGCATGCCTAGCAACTACACCCAACACCACTAGTAGACCAAGAACATAAACTAAAGGCCTAACAAATAGAGCCTCAAACCCCAAGCCATAAACTACTACCAGTAAGTAGCCTATCAATAATGCCGCAACAAGACTCACAACATTACCAACCACTGATGACGCCACAGCCCGTGACTGCAAGGAAGACCTCACATTACTAAGCACCTTTAACACCCGTTAAAGTATAAGAACAATAACACAAAAATACACTATCAACACACACAACATCAAACATAACAACATTAAGAAGGTGTAAACTAAACACAAAAGAAAAACAATACCCAAAACATAGGAAACAACTACAACTACTCAAACCCTACAATTACCCAACAATAATAACCACCAACAACAAACCACAACAACACAGGAGGGTCAGAACCCCACAACCCATCCTCACAGCACGAAAGGCTAAGCTCGCCAGCTCCTCCTCATCCCCAAGCACAATACAATCAGCAGTACTTACATAGCAATCCTAAGCCTTCATGCTAAAACCTTCCAGCTAGCCGTTAAGGGGCCGTCTATGTCGTTCTATAAAAGCGTAGTAGATAATATGGTTAACCTATGTTTTCTAATAGATATAAAGGCTTAAGCTATGCAACTGGTGCTATGCAGAGCTATTAAATTCATTTGCCAATAATGTAAATGGATCTTCATGTGCAACAAGAAAACAAACTTCATAAATGAGACCGTTAATATTGTTATGAAGAAATGAGGCTGGAGCTTACCAGGGGTACGCGATAATGTTTCTCAAGCCAGGAACATTTTTTCCACCTAGTTGGTGCATCTATTAGGGTGAGTGTTTACCCTATACTTCGTGCATCTATCATCCTATTCCTTGTTATAGGCTTCCTGTATGGTCTTCATTTTGCCCCGCACATAAATTATTACTATTTTGTAGAGCCTTATTTGAAGCTGAAATTCACTATGTACTATACGCCAGTGATAGATGCTAGGATATACAATAGTCCCAGCGATAACAAAGAGTTTGCATGGAGGCTTGTAGCCTGCCTTAATGAGACTGGCGACTACGTAGTATTTGGTTCTTCAGATGTTAGTATTGCTAGTTCACCTAATGCATTAAGGCTAGTATTCTCCGACATAGATGTCGATAAGGTAGCAGCTTATTTGGGGAGTATTGATGGTGTCTTAGTTGATGTGCCAGATGTTATGGGGTACAGGTTGTCCAGTAGTCTCGAGGGAAAGGTAGTCAATAAGTCGATAAGTATTCTTGGTGGTAATAGTGTTAGGCTCTTAGTTGTTAGGAGCCGCTCTGTTTTTGGGGCTGGTCACCAGTTTATTGTTCTCATAGGCCCTAAGTACTTGGACTTAGTCCAAAGGATTATGCCAGTGGATTTTGTTGTTGGTGCTAAGGATACTAGTAGTCTTGAGAAGTGTATAGATGGTGTCTTTAACTATTTTAGGAGGAAGTATGCTGGTGTATGGCCTCCACTTAGGCTTGAGCTCCGCGGGGTTTCTTGGGAGCAGTCTTATAGACAGAGTCTTAGTAATGTCTATAGTGAGCAGACTTTGAGGATGCTAGAGCTGTTCTCTGTGCTTGCTGTTTTTGTTGCTTTTATTGTTGGTCTTAGGGAGGGCATTGCCTATGCTGAGTCTTCTTCTGAGCTTATTGGTGTTCTAAGGCTTTATGGTGCGCCTAGGACACTAGTGTTCCTTTTAGGGTTTGTTTCTGGGTTGCTCGTGCTCGTAGGCGTGGTTGCTGGCATGTTTGTTGTGCCGTACTTGTTCTATGTGGGGTTTTTCGGGGGCAGCATGCCTCCTCTATCATTTCTACTCTCGAAGACGTGGGAGTTCTTTGTGGTTGTCTTGCCTGCCTGTCCTCTAGCGTCTGGGCTGGGTAGCTTGTGGTATGCTAGCCGGCGTAGTCTTGAGTCGTTTGTATCTTCCCACTAGAGGATGACAAGGGGTTGAAGGATGTTGGCTACCGGTTGTGGTGGACTTGTCTGTCTTGATGGTGTTTATAAGGAGTATAGTAGCCGTGTTGGGGCCAGTGTTGCTCTTGATGGTGTGAGTGCTGTGTTTCAGACTGGTCTTTACATGGTTGTTGGTCCTAATGGTAGTGGCAAGTCCACGCTTTTGAGGGTTATTGCTGGTGTAACGAGGCCAGATAGGGGTAGAGTAGTCGTTGATGGTAGAGAGTTGTGGGTGGATTGTAGTGGTGATTGCCTGGCTTCGCTTCGTAGGCGTGTAGTAGGATATGTTCCTCAAACCCTGCTCCTTCCCGCTACTATGAGAGTTATGGATGCTATTGCGCTCCCATTACTCCTTGATGGTGTCGAGGACTGGGCGGATCGCGTCGAAGAGGTTGCTGGCTTACTGGGTGCTGACAGGTTTCTAGGTAGGAAGGTTGGAGAGCTTAGTGTTGGCCAGAGACAGCTTGTAGCCATTGCCCGCGCCCTTGTCATTAATCCTAGAATACTCCTCCTTGACGAGCCCCTAAGCCACCTTGACAAGGATGCTATGGAGACTGTACTAGATGTTATTACTGGCTTTGGAAAAGAAAAGCTGATTATTATAGCTGATACCGAGAAGGTTAGGGGAGTAGATTTTGACAGTGTCTACTGCATGGCTAAGGGCAGACTAAAGCCTTGTTAGTATCATGGCTGCCTCGTATTTACTCTATGATAGCCTGATGCGGTATTTCTCTAGGCGGTTACTGTAAGATTATGTTACTGTTTCCAGCTAAGATTGGGAGAGGAACCCTACGAGAGACTTAAGAAGTATTAATGTTCATATAAGTTAGGTTGTAAGGAGGGCTTTAGAAGTGGAAGTGTGTAGGCGTGAGGACGAGGAATTAAGGAAGGTGCTAGAGGAGGCCCAGAGGATTCTCAGGAAAATACCTAGCGAGGAGCTAGTCCAAGCTATTAGGTCTAGTAGGGATAAGCGTTGAGCCTACTATTTGATTCATCGGCATTACTCAACTTGATCCGCATGATTGGCGGGAGTTCAATCAGGTACCTGCGGGGAAACTATGTTCTATCTAACTATGTTCTATCTCTTACACCTTATGAGATAGGTAATGCTGTGTGGAAAGAAGCTACATTACTGAAAACTATAAGTATTAATGAAGCACTAGCCTTACTACAGTATATTGATAAGCTGTACAGTTTTCTACCGGTCATTTCGCCGTCAAGCCGGGTCTAGTACTAAGAGTAGCTCATTCTCTCAGAATAACATACTATGATTCTTCGTACATAGTGGCTGCAGCCGAAAATGAGCTAGCTCTAGTGACTGGCGATGAAAACTCGCTAGGAGGATTAGAAGCCACAGCGGTAATTTGCGCGGCATTATAGGTAAAGATGTTGAAGTTGTTAATACGGGGAGATTGTTACGCACTTAGTCTCTATTGGTTATCTTATTTTCGGTCAAACTTGCTTGGTGGTATGTAGTCTCCCCACTTGCTTTGTGCTTCTTTGATTCTCTTGGCTTGTTCTTGGAGCACCTCGAAGAGTTCTTTTGGTGTATCTGGTATTTGGCTGTAGAAGTCTATGACGCGCTTTATTCTTGCTAGCTGCATTGGTGCTCGTAGCATGAACTCTTTCTCGTAGCGTTCTATGGTGTACTCTTTGTCTAGGTGTTTCTTGAAGAGTTCTACTAGGTCTGTGTAGACTGGTATTAGCCCTGTGGGGGTCTCTACTGCTTCGACTTCGTTGTGTACGCGTAGCTCCATCCATTTCAGCCATACTATCTTGTCGTTCTTGTCTGCTATGAAGTTGCCTTTCTCGTCTTTGAGGAAGTAGTTTACCCCAAATATCCTTGGGAGTCTGTCAACCTTCTTGGCGAAATCGAAGTGTAGCTGTATGAACTTGCCTATTGATATTGGGAGGAAGTCTAGTATGGCGAATGGGTTTATCTCGCGTACACCAGCCTTCTCAAGTATAGCAGTCGTCTTCTCTGACTCTAGGGCAGCACCCTTAGTTATCACGCCGTGAACCCAGTCAAACGCCTCTTCTACTGGCGGATTAGTGTCTGGGTCTCTTCCACCAAACATCATTGCTTGTACTGGTACGCCGAGGGGGTCGTCTACTCTTGGGTCAAGGTTTGGTAGTACGCGGATACTCATGGTGAACCTTGCGTTGGGGTGTGAGGGCCTAATCTCCCTGCCTTCTTCGTCTTTCTTGCCTGGCCACCATTCGCCAGCATAGTTTATGCCTGGCCTTGGCGGTGTCTCCTTGCCATTCCACCATACCTCCCCGTCATTTGTTAAGAGGACATTGGAGAATATGATTTCTACGTTGGGGTCGTTGAGTAGCCTGTAGAGTACTGGGTCATCACGCGGGTTGACACCATCTATGATCCCGAACATGCCTACTTCAGGGTTAGCAGCGTGTGGTACACCGTTAACAGGCTTTATTATTGCTAGGTCGTCTCCCACTATGGTGTCTGACACGAATGCTGTGCTTGTCTTGCCGCAGCCTGCTGGGAAGGCTCCAGTAAAGTATGTTATCCTGTCTCCTGGCCCTCTTATCCCAGTTATGAACATGTGCTCGCAGAGCCATCCTTCGAGGTAGCCTTTGTGTATACAGAACCTGAACATCAGCTTTTTGAGGCCAAGAGTGTTCCCTCCATACTGAGTGTTTACACTGTAGACAGTGTAGTCTGTGAGGTCAAGGTATATCCTGCGGAGGTGTATGTTCTTAGACCAGCCATGCTCGTCTAGTTCGCCTACAGAGTGGAGAAACCTAGCATACTGTAGCCCCGGCGTCTTGGCCACGAACTCGTCGTAGCACACACGGTAGAGAATATTCTCGTTATGTACCACGTACGCAGAGTCTGTTACTTGTACAGCATGCATAGTAAAAGGCGAGTTCTTTGGGCCAAAACAGTAGAAGCCAACATACATCTCACGGCCACGCATTACGCCACGGAACAACTCCTTTATCTCTGCTAGGCCCCTATCACGGTCGTAAGTATTTATGAAGGGTATCTTCTCACCGCCGGGTATCAGTATGCGTGTATTCTTACGGTCCCGTGCAAGGTCTCGTGGGCCATCAAAGTGTACAGTGTGCATCTTATTCCTCGTGGGCAACTCTTCTCGCTTCTCAAGCGCCCTCCTCCTAATATAGTCGAAGTCCTCTTCGCCAGTAACAACATACACGCTTGCAGGCTCAGCCCAGCGTATAATGTCTGCAATCCAGCGGTGCAACTCTGGGTCCCTTATCTTCAAGAGCTTCTCAAGCATCTCCTCACTCATACGGCTACGTAGGACTGCAAGGTAGTCATAGTCTTCGCCTACGAGCCTGTATCTAGCTGGCAAGGCATTAAACCCAGCATAACCACACTCTCAAAACGGGACTATAAAAGTGCTAGGCGTAACACACATCTAATATACCCTTGCTGTGCAAATGTTTAAGATGAATAAATAGTGTGTTACGGGCATTGATTACCTGAATAAACTCTACTACAACTTATATATCATCCTATCTCACGTGGTGCGTCACCCTAATAATGTGTTATCTTAGAATCATTACTGGGTTAACGAGAGGAGGTGACAGCTAATGAAGAAGGTAAGACTACTAATACATCCTACCTGTGCGTCAAGCTATGAAGTGGTGAAACACCTAGAGGCAAAGGGGTTACTTGGCAGAGTAGAACTCATAGTTGCTGATCGTCCAGATATAGGCTTACGGTATGGTGCCTGGAGTGTTCCCTGGTTTGTTGTTGGATGGGAGCCAGCTGCGACTGACCCTGTTACTCCTCAGGAGGCAGAAGCAATGGTCCTTGGCGACATATTGTCGCTACCCGAGGACCCTGTTGAGTCGTTTATGAAGGCAGTCCTTCACAGTGCTTATGCCTCGAGTCTTGTCGCGGTTTGGGGTTCACTAGACCCCGTACTCGACGATGATCTTGTCTCGGCAGCAGTCCGTGCCCCCTTTACAGGGATTTCACCAAGCCGTGTCTTGGCAGAGATTAGGGATAGTATTAGTGAGCTATACGAGAAGTGGATTGAAATGATATACCGTGCTCTAGGAGTATCCTTTGTAAGAGAGGTTTGGTGGTCTACAAAGGGCTCTATTACTCCAGAAGAGCTTTCACAGTTGGCTAAGCCTGCTGTTATTGGTGCTTGGCTACTGGCCAAAGCCAGTATTGGACGTGTAGGGCTACCCTCAAACCCTTACGGGAGAGTAAGCAGAGCTGCTAGGTTTATCTCAGAGTTTGTCTCAAAGAATAGTAGGGGGCTTCTGAACAAGATAAAGAAGGAACAAGACATTATACTAAGTGACAAAGACTACTGGAATATTATAGGTAAATTTACTCGAAACTACTAAGATAAACTCTTGCCCTCTCTGTACATATTACTCTCATTACTCTCTGAGTCTGCCTTCTAGAGTATCTACAGCTATGAGTAGCTGAAAGGTCTAGAGTCTTGGCTAGTCTCGAAGGCTTAGTCAAGGCCACGTATTCTCTTGGCTGGATTCATGAAGAGAACATCCCAGTAATAGGGTGTCGTAGATCCAAGAAGCCCTGTTGGAGAATTGTTAACGACTACTGGCTTGCTAGCATTTCTGAGAAGAGGATAGTAGAGGGCCTTGTCCAGCGCGAGTTCGGGGCTAGAATAGGGCTTGGGGATAAGCTTGTAGTATTCCATAGAGTAGAACTGCACGGTGCTGATTATGCTGTAGAAGTATACGCTGAGTCGTCAAGATTGGGGCTCATAGCGTACTTCCCCTCACACGGGTGGGCCCTCTACCCAACAGCAATGCTTGCAAACCTCCTCATTCACCGTGGTGCAAAAGCGTTAAGCCTCCATAGAGTAGAGCCCGACAAGTTGAAGGGCAAAAAGCTCCTCCTCGACTTGGATGATTGTAGGATGAGGTGGGTTATACTAGACTTAGAGAGCCATGTTGCAGTTGCTAGGGTGATAGATAGAAATGCTATTAGGGTAAAAGATGCCGCGCCAAAACAGCCTGAACCCACTACGAGAGGGAGTCTTGAAGAAGCTGTTAGGGTGAACGAGGAGATACATGGCGGCCTAGCATCAGAGGCTAGGCACTTCATCAGGAAAGTATTCCAGTCGTATAGTAAGAGTGGTAGAGTGGCAGTCGCATTAGGAGGCGATGAATCCTCTGTAGCACTCCTTAGCCTAGCCCGTGAAGCGTTAGGAAACAATAGGGTTACTGCTTTACACGTAGAATCAGAGCTTACTCCACCCGAGACTAAGAGGTATGTAGAGAAAATCGCCTCCATACTAGATGTTGAACTACAAGTTGTCGAGCCTGGTAGTGCAGTAGAGCTAGTTGCTGAGAAGGGGCTTATGAGCCTAGAATGCATGTGGTGTAAACAAGCACTACGCGTAAAGCCTCTAGTAAAAGCAGCCAAAAAAGCTGGCATAAACATTGTGTTTGAAGGAGTAAGAAAGTGGGATGCTAGAACGCAGAGAGTAAGCAAATACCTTAATACAAATATTCTACGTGCACTACCACTATATCACTGGCCTAAAATGGCTATCCAGCTATACCTCTACGAGCGCACTATACCCCTAAACCAACTCTGCCACGAAGGTATACACAGGGTAAACTGCCTAGTATGCCCCAAGATGAACATCTATGAAATACATAAGGCTTACAGTCTACACAAAGACTCCTATCTCATACTCGCAAGAGCCCTGTCGAGAAGCAAGGATTGGGGGGATAAGCGAGAAAGCCTATTATCATGGATACTAAGCGGAGAATGGAGAAAGAATAATTGCGGAAAATAAAGCTGTATGGGCACCCAAGAGGGTAGCTCATAGCCCCGCCTTCTAGCGGGTCTCACTACCCCAAACGCTCCAATAATAACAATATGATAAAGTTACCTCTAGTAGTTACCTAATATCAGCCTAGTCAGCTCTGGTGTACTGTTAGAAAACAATATAAAAAGCATAGGATAAGCTTAGGGCCAAAGAATCAAGATAGCTTAATTTGTGTATCTAGCTCTGCTTTAGAATTACTACTCCTCGCGGATTACTTACTCTTAGGGCAACTGTCTCTCGAGCCTTGAATCTATGGCCAGCTGCTTCTAAGCCAATATAGTCTACGCGTGTATCAACTCCTACAACTATGTCTACTACAGTACTGTTAGATACTACTAGAGCTACAGTATTCTCTGGGAGTAATGGTGTACGTACAACTTTTGCTAGCTTCTCAAGCCTAGAAAGCTCCATAACTCCTGTCTTCTCGTAGACTGCTAGTAGCCTTGCATACCTCTGGACGGGTACGAACAGTATGAATGGCCCGTTGAACCCTTCTGACTCGAGTATAGAGACAGCCCTAGCAACATCATCAACTGCTTCACCCGGCTTATCCCATCCACCAATGCTTTTCTCGTGAACACCCTTAGCTCCTAGTAACTGGTTAATGATGATCTTCTCTTCTGCGACTACAAATTTCCGGGCAGCATAGTCAACTATCGGTGTTAGTGATGAACTATTAATCCTCATACTTCTCTCAGCAACTTTTTCTGGGATAGTAAACTCTACAATGACATCCTTCAACTCTACAAGGCTTTCAGATACAACAGTAACCCCTTCCTCACCATACCCCACACTCGTGGCCGTGACGTAGTCCACTCCAGGCCCAACAATGGTTACTGGAAGGTATTTGCGCAAAACCCTTACCGACTTGGCTGTCTCCCTGAACAACTTTGCTACAGAGTCTTCAAGCCCCTCGCCGCCACCAAGTGACTCATCAGCACTATTGCTCACACTATAATCTCCGCCTCTTTCACTACTATTGCTTCCCTTTATTAGCTCAAGAACCTCCATGCGCCCCTTTACTAGCTCCTCGGCCTGACGTGGGTCAAGCATTTTTAGCATCTCAAGAAACTCGCCAACATGAGTCTTCTCCTCGTTTGCTATGTCCTCAAAAACCTTCCTAACATCTTCACGTGTACTCCTCGAAGCTATCTGCATGTAGAAGCTAACAGCGTCGAGCTCAGCCATGATAGCTAGCCTCAACGCATCAAGGAGATCGCTCTCAGAAAGCTTATCCTTTACATGTTCAAGAGGATGCTTGGCAAACATGAATCCACACCTTTACAGAACCCGTCTAGGATTCTGCCCTCTAGACACTACTCCTATTGTCTAGGTGGCGTGGACGGTTAAATACGTCTTGCCGTGAGTCATACTGTAATAAAGCGCCAGCTAAAACCACTAGTAGAGGTGGCTATTGATGCCTAGTTGGAAGCCTGTCTTCATAGAAGACTTCACAGCTGGAAAAGTGGGTATGAGGCTTCGTAGAGACGGGTTTTCACGGATAGAAATCAGGGACAATATGGCGGTCTTGTGTACTGGGCCGAGTGAAGCTTTGTACTATTCAAACGCGGAAATAGCTGATGGAGAATTCAACAATCTCCTTTGGAAGCCTCCTGTAGCACTTGAGGCCCGTGCACGCGTAACAGGGCTCCATTATGGGAGTATGGGTATAGGCTTTTGGAATCATAGCATGGTCTTGGGCGTGAGTAACCCTGTATGGTTCATATACCTTAAAGCTAGAGGCACTTACCCTCTTCAAGGCTTCTTTGCGCAATCAGCAACATACTTTGCACCAATAGCTTCGTGGAGGAACTTAAAGCTGTGGAAGCTAGCTTCAACAATAGCTAGGCCACTCGTACCAATAAGTATAGTATCGACAAAACCTAGGCTGCCAGGCATAGACCTAAGAGAATGGCATGTGTATCGTGTCGAGTACTTAGAAAGCAAGGCAGTATTCTTTGTAGATGGTGAACAGGTCGCGTCACTGCCAGCAAAGCCTACAGAGACACGGGCAGATGCATGGATAGATAATGCTGTCTTCTTGCCAGGCCGTGATCCTGGGAGAGTGTATAGGCATATAACGCAGGAAAATAGAGATGAGACATGCCTACTCATAGACTGGATAAAGATCTACAAACTAGAGTAGGGTGTTGCCCTGTATATGCTTGGCATTTCATTCATATGTACATTATAACCTGGTTCTAGGAATAAAGATAAGTGATTTATAGAACTCTACCACACTAATATCCATAGCCCCGACATATGGGAGGTGGAGGCATTGGAGTGCAAGAATACTTGCCCCTGGGTTTGGAGCACATGGGTTAAAGCACCTCCCCTCAAGGGTGCTGACCTCCTAATAGCCTCTGCTTGCCTTCCAATAGTCAACCCAGAAATCTTTGAGAAACTCGCAAAAAACAAGACAGTCCTCTTGGCTTGTCCAGAAAGAGAGCCACCAACACACTATGGGAAAATAGCTAGTATTATTAGGAGCTCAGAGCCACGCTCAATAACTGTTGTAACAATAGATGGAAGCCCGCATTGTTTTACATTACAGGCAAGTGTTAACGAGGCCGAATACATTCTCGGCAGGAAGCTAAACAAGAAACACTATGTTGTAGTTGACTCTAGTGAACTCAAAGAAATAAGCCCAGATGCAGTGCGAGTTGCACGATACTTACATATTGTTGACAGTGTTATCCGTGAAAACCCTAAAGTCCTTAAGGAATTAGAGAGGCACAGCATGGAGTATAAACAATCGAAAATGCTGAGTAACTGACCTTGTTCTCTCGATAGTGTACACTGCTTTGCACTATTAACCTGATTTGGTTTTATAAAAGGATACAGTGTAGTAGTTTTAATGCTTAGAGCTTTGGAGAATCCAGTGTTATAGTGCTGTGCATTTCTTTGTCCTAGTATTGTACCATTGTTTTAAATATTTAAAATTCTTGAGAGAATAATGTTTTAATTTTTTGTATTATTTTATTTGTGATGATAATTCTATAAGGAGAGAGACATATATTTTATTCTTGCACGAACACTTTCTCGGAAGAAGCAATTCAGGGTGCATATTTTGCCCAAGCGGATCCTAATCCTTGGCGGCGGTACTGGAGGAGTGGTGGTTGCAAGAAAGCTTTCTGAGCACTTGACGAGTAGCGAAGCAGAAATAGTTCTAATAGACAAGAATGGACGCCATCTCTTCTGGCCAAGCCTACTATGGGTAATGACTGGCATTAGAGAGGTAGACGACATTAGTAGGCCATTAAAGCTCCTAGAGAAACGCGGCATAAAGGTTGTAGTAGACGAGGTTATTAGGATCGACCCTGCAGACAACAAGGTGGCCACTAAGGGTGGCGAATACACTTATGACTACCTAGTAGTCGCGCTTGGCGCTACACCACGCCCAGACCTCTTACCCGGCAACGAGCACATATGCGCGCCATGGACACCAGAGGGAGCACTAAAGTGTCGTAAGATGCTTGCAGAGTTTCGTGGAGGCAGAGTAGTCATAGGCTCACATGACCCCATATACAAGTGTGCACCCGCACCCTTCGAGGCAGCATTCCTCATAAAGTACTTGATGGAACAGCGTGGTGTAACAAATATAGATGTAACAGTATTCCACCAGTGGAAGGAGCCTATGGAGCCTTTTGGCCCGTTCATGGTGAGCATGTTTAAGCGGTTCCTAGACATGTACAACATAAAGTTTGTTGGAGGCAAGCCTAATGTTGCAAGAGTAGAGGAGGGGCGCGTAGTCTTCGAGGATAACTCATCAATAGAGTTTGACTTAGGAATAGTTGTACCCCCGCACGAGCCTCCACCGGCGGTAGCTCAGTCCGAGCTTGCAAACCCGAAGGCGTACAACTATATGCTAGTTGAACTACCAACACTGAGGCATCCAAAGTATAAGAATGTGTTTGGCGTAGGCGACATTATAGAGCCAACAATAGGTCTTGGCATGGCTGGTGTGTTTGCCCACTTCCAAGGAGAGTACGTGGCTAGCCAGATAATAGACGAGATAAAAGGGACATTCATGGGCGAACACTACAACATGACTGGGGTATGTGTAATGGATATGGGCTACATGGGTGCAGCCGTATTCTGCGACTTCAAAGACAAACTCCTAGGCAGGGCAGAGTACCCCAACTGCTACATGATTGGAGGCATGAGGCTCTTTAGAGCAGTCAAGGCTACTTTTGAGAAGCTATGGTTTGACAAGTTCTTCTAACCCTTCATGTGGAGGTGGCCTCTCGTGGCAGAGGAGGAGAAGAAGAACCCCCTCATAGAGGCTCTTGAGCAAATACCCGAAGAAGATGCAAGAGCACTAGCAGAGGCCATAAAGAGTATAGACTTCAAGAAGGCAGCTGAGACTATCAAGCTTCTATCAGAGAATATGGATACTATTACTAGGCTAGTAAAGCTCTTGAACTACATGAAGGAGTCTGGAGCACTTGCAGCCCTCGAAGTATTCATGGGAAGTAGTGACGAGTTATTCAATGCTGCATCACGTACTGAGTTCATGTCAGCGGTAGCTAATGCCATGATGCTAGTGTACATGCTCTCACAGTTCAGCCACCCAATGCTAGTACAAATGGCAGAGACCATGCCGAAATGCACAGAGAAAGCCATGAATGAGCTGAAGAAGACGAATAAGGGCATGGGCTTATTCCAGCTCTTATCACTAATGAAAAGCCCAGAAATGGCTGCAGCAATGAAGGCAATGATATCTGCAATAAGATGCATGAAACAAGCCTAGTAGCATCAATATAGTCACATACAGACTCCATGTTTTCTTTCACTCTCATTCCTATCTATACTCACACGTCATAGAGAGTCTTTGGCTAGTCTTCTTGTAGGCTTTTAGCTCTACAGGGTGGGGCTCTGTGTAACTAAAAATAGACCCTTCTGTAAGTCCTTCTTAGAACATGGGCTGGCCGTCTCTCCTTGGCCCCAACTGGTGGAGTATAGTGATTGCTATTCGGGACTGTAAGCTCTATATCGGCATGTATCCAGCATCCCGAATAGCAGAACAGTATGGTACTCCAGTCTACGTCTATGATGAAGACACAATTATTGAGCGTGTAAAGGAGGTTAAGTATTCAATTGACGGCGTAGTCTCACGTATCTACTACTCTCTTAAGGCTAACCCTAACCCCTACATTGCATGGCTGCTGTACTCAGAGGGGCTAGGCTTAGAGGCTGTTTCGCCAGGAGAACTATACCTAGCCCATAGGCTCGGTGTTGATCCTTCACGTGTAATGTTTACTGGTAATAGTACATCAATAGAGGATCTCTATTATGCTGTTAGATTAGGAGTAGAGATAAACGTTGACTCGGCATCTTCTGCTAAAAAGCTATGTAGGCTAGGGTACCGGGGAGAGGTAGGAATAAGGGTTAATCCTCTCTTCGGTGCTGGATACCACAAATACACTATAACTGGTGGCCATGGCTCAAAGTTTGGTGTAGCGCCAAGCCAGGTAGGCAGTGTGGCTAGCTTATTGAGGGAGTGTGGGATTTCTGTCAAGAGGCTACATGCACATGTTGGTTCAGGAATAGCAGATCCAGGCCTATATGTTGAAGTATTTGAATTCCTTTATGGCTTAGCCCGTGACATAGGTAGTGTAGAGGAACTAGACATTGGTGGCGGCTTCGCTGTACCCTACAAGCCAACAGACAAGCGTTTTCCCTGGCGCCGCTTTGGCGAAATGCTTAGACAAGCAATAGAGGATCTTGGCGCCGAGAATTACGAGGTTATAGTGGAGCCTGGCAGGTACTTTGTTGCTGAGGCTGGCGTGCTTCTTGCCAGGGTCGCTGATGTCAAGGAGGACCATGGCGTGATTATTGTTGGGACGAATACCGGGATTAATCACCTTATAAGGCCAGCACTATACAATGCTTATCATGAGGTAATTATTGCTGATAATGCGTGTGTACGCAATGTTACATTAGCTGATGTTGTAGGTAATGTATGTGAGAGTAGTGACGTACTAGCACGTGGCCGGCTTATCCCCCAACCACGTGAAGGGGATATTATAGCGATACTAAATGCGGGCGCCTACGCTATGTCAATGGCTTCAAACTATAATATGCGCCCCCTACCGAGCGAGATTGTTGTAACTCGTGACAACAAGATCATAGTGACAAGGAGGAGACAAGTATACGAAGACCTCGTGCGGGACTATACCTGGTGGCCAAAGTAACGGTTATGCCCCAAAACATCCAATGCTTATATTTGGGTGGGAACAGCTAATAGGTAGCTATAGTACGGGAGTCGGCGGCACTCCTCGGCCGACGCGCGGTGAGGCCGCCGCAGGGGCGGTTCGATGAACCGTTGCCCGGCGCGCTAGAGGCCGCGGCAATACCTTGCTAGCTACTTCATTATTGCTCTTATCGGCCGGAGTTCTCTCCGAAAAGGGTCCAGTATTAGCCCAAATATTTCTAGCGTAACTATTCCGAGAAGATTCTCGTCCTCAGCCTCACCAAGCACTACGGGAGTATGTCTTTCGCCGTACCCTGGCAGTTCTAGGAGAACTTCAGAAATCTTGCGTCTAACAACTGTTCCATCAGCAAGAATAAACTCCATCTCTCCAAGAGGCTTAAGGCCCAGTTCTTCCCATATAGATTTCGTGAGTACAGTATAGGTTGAACCACTGTCGACAAGGAACCTAACGCGCCTACTTCTCCCCTTGTGCTTAACTATGCCATCTATATACACTAAGCCCATAGCAGGAGCACCTTGTCTACCGTTAAAGTACGAGTTGTTTTGCGCCTTTAGCTCTTCTACTAAGAGACTAGCTTACAGGGATTAAATACCTCGGCAGTTCTACTAACGCGTATCCGCCTCTCCTTGTACAGTTTTCATGGAAGGGATCGAGTTTAGAGTTTTAGTCCTATCTTAACCACGGCATTATGGTGGGTGAGGGCTTGCGCCGTGTCACTATCTTGTTAAGTGTTGTTGTCTTAGCAGTTGTAGTGAGTTTTGTATTGTACTATTACTGGGGCTCAAGTAGTGAGAGCTTGTACGGAGTTGTACGCATAGGCACGTTGCGTGGCGGTATTTCTAGCCTTGATGTCATCAGTATGCTTAGACTAGATGAAAAGTATGGTTTTAGGCTTGAAGTAGTATTGTTTAGTAAGACTCTTGACCTGGCCAATGCTCTTGCAAGAGGCGACATTGATGTAGCTGTTATCCCTGCTGAGTTTGTTGCTAAGCTACGCGAGCAGGGGTCTGATATTGTTATTGTTGCTGTTGACTTTTATCAGAACCAAGCTGTTGTCGCGAGGAGTGGCGTGGATGCTGGGAGCATAGAGGGGCTGTACGGGCGTAGGCTCGGCGTTTTTAAGCCCACAGGCACATACGCCATGTTTAAAGCATACATGAAGTCCTTGTATGGCGCCGATCCCGAAGAGGTGTTTAAGCTTGCAGATATGCCCCCACCACAGCTTGTAGAGGCTTTCCAGCGAGGGGATGTTGACGCTGTTGTGATATGGGAGCCTTTTGTGTCCAAGCTAGTAAAAGAGTATGGCGGGTACATAGTAGTGGACTACTCGACTCTTTGGAGAAAATGGGGTGGGCCCGGAGCCTCTGGCGTCATGATAGTCTATGCTGCACGCAGCGAGTGGGCCTACAACAATCAAGAGCTTGTAGAGAAGCTCCAGAAGGCTAGGGCTGAAGCTGCTAGGGAGTGGAATAATAATAGGGAGCTGGCCATACGTGTTCTTGAGGAGGATTACGGCTTAGACAGAGAGGCTGCCGGGTATTGCTGGGAGAGGGTGAGAATGGAGGAAACAGAGAAGCTAACCAAGAGTCTTGTAGAGAACATCCTGGCTGTGTGGAGGCTAGCACGACAGGGTGGCTACATAACTGGAGACCCCGAGAGCCTGGCAAGAGGAGCCTTCTACGGGGCTGGATAGTAGCTCTAGTAGTGGCACTAGCCTCGTGGCAGTCTTTGCATTATGTCTATCCAGGCCAAATACCCGGGGTTATTAGCACATTATCCTTTCTAGTAGGTGAGGGGGCTACAAGGATAGTCTCAAGCATTTTCGTGACCCTGGCTAGGACACTGACGGGCTTTGCTTTAGCCTTGTTTGTAGCAGTTGTACTGGGTTATGCCTACACGTTGAGTAGTATAGCGCGCGACACGATTCGGGCAGTTAATACTCTAGTCCAGAGTGTCTCTGTGCTAGTATGGATAATAGTTTTCCTCATGTTGTTCGGTGTCTTCAGCCCCCTCCCTTCAATACTTGTTGCTGCTGCTGTTGCATTACCCATACTACTATCGTCTATCGTTACAGGATTGGAGACTGCTAGTCAGCGCCTACTAGAACTCGCTGTAATGCTTCGTGCTCCTCGCTGGAGGATATACCCAGACTTCCTTCTCCCAAGCCTACTCCCCAGCCTAGCGGGAGCGGCGCGTGCAGCACTAGGTGCTGCGTTGAGGATTAGTGTTGTAGCAGAAGCTATGGGTGCTAGTGGCGGTATAGGGTATATGATAGAGAACTACTACTCGCTAGCAGAGCCACGCGGCGTTTTTGCTTGGGGACTACTCTTAGTCGTGCTCATGGTTGTACTAGACCAGCTAATACTAGCAAGACTTGAGGGGTGGGTCAAGGAGTGGGCTACAATGCAGCGGTGATCGGGGGTAAGTGTATAACAAAGAGTTATGGTGGGCGCTTAGTACTAGACTGTATAAGTATTAGAGCGGATAGAGGTGAGCTTGTAGCCGTTGTTGGGCCTAATGGGTCGGGGAAGACTACTCTCCTAAGGATACTTGCTGGACTTGAAGAACCAGACTCTGGTACTGTGATTAGGAGGGGTAGTATAGCAATGGTCTTCCAGGAGAACCTCTTATTGCCGTGGAGGAGTCTACGGGACAACATTATGCTTGGGCTACGCTATAGCGGTCTCTCAAAGAGGGAGGCACTTAGGAGGGTGGAGTGGGCAGCAAGGCTTTTAGGCATAGAGGAGCACTTAGATAAGAAGCCAGGCGAAGTGAGCGGTGGCACAGCACGTAAGGCGGCTATTGCTCGTATGCTCGTGCTTAACCCAGATATTCTCCTCCTAGACGAGCCCCTAGCAGGGCTGGATGTTTCTTCTAGACTCAGTCTCCTTCAGACACTCAATAGTCTAAGGAGTGATGGTAGAACAATAATATTTGTTGACCACAACATAGCTGATGTAGCCTCTGTAGCAGATCGTGTGTACCTATTAACACCTGCACCTGCTAGGGTCTCAGCCGTAGTAGAACTTAGTGGCTTGCCAAGAGAAGAGAGGCTAAGGAGGCTTATCAAGGCACTTGAAGGCCATTATGGTGTTGATAAGTAACAAGATTAAAGTCAAAGTTTCATGTACACTCATGCCAATATTTCCTGTGTCTAATTGGGCTATGGTAATGAACCTATCCCTGTTAAAGCGTGTCTCACAACCTCTGGAGAGGCTCTAGTATAAGTTGTCGCTACTCTGTTCAGAAGGATGGAGGGGTAATAGTTGCCTGCAGTACGTGACCTACGTGAACTCCTTAGAGTCTATGAGGAAAAAGGTGAGCTGCGGAGAGTACGTACCCCATTGAGCCCTGTGCTCGAAATCCCTGAGGTCTTGAGGAGAGTTATGCAGCGCCGAGGCCCTGCAGTTCTCTTTGAGGAGGTCAAAGGGTTCCCTGGCTGGAGAATTGCTGGCAACTTGTTCGGTTCTCTTGATAGGATAAAACTCGCTCTCGGCGTTGAGAAGCTCGAAGATATTGGTGAAAGACTGGTCTCTCTGGCTTGGCGCTCACCACCGCTAAGTATTGTCGAGAAGCTCCGCAGCCTACGCGACATACTAGACCTCGGCCGTTATGCTCCTAGGGGTGTTCGTAGGCCATCATTTAGTGAAGAGGTTATTGAGGGAGACAAGGTTAATGTTGAGTCGTTGCCCGCCATCAAGCAGTGGCCACGTGATGGGGGCAGATATATAACCTTTGGACAAGTCTACACTGTAGATCCTGTTACTGGTGTTACAAATATTGGTGTTTACCGCGTAATGATTCGCGGTCCTAGAGAACTCGTTGTCCACTGGCAGATGCATAAGCGCGGCCGCTTAGCCTACAGCCTGGCGTCTGAGCGTAGCGAAAAGCTACCCATAGCAGTCGTAGTGGGCTCTGACCCGGTTACAATGCTTACTGGCGTGATGCCAGTACCCTACCCCATGGATAAACTGTTGTTTGCTGGTATAATGGCTGGCCGAGGCGTAGAGGTCTACAAGCTGCCCAATGGCGTGCTCGTACCCGCTAATGCTGAAGTAGTTATTGAAGGCTGGGTTGAGCCCGGCAAGACTGCTCCAGAGGGGCCTTTTGGGGATCACTGGGGCTACTATGACACTCCACACGAGGAGTTCCCAGTGATAACTGTTGAGAGGATGTGGAAGAAGAGTAACCCAGTTTTTCCTGTAACTGTTGTTGGTAAGCCACCAATGGAGGATGTAGCCCTGGGGAAGGCTGTTGAACGCGTATTCCTCCCAGTATTGCGCACCTTGCTGCCAGAGATTGTGGACATTAACCTGCCAGAGTACGGTGTATTCCAGGGCATAGCAATAGTGTCTATCCATAAACGCTACCCAGGCCACGCTAAGAAGGTTATGATGGCTTTGTGGGGTCTTGGCCAGATGGCTCTAACCAAAATAATCATAGTAGTTGACCACGACGTAGACGTACACGACATAAACCAGGTGCTCTGGGCAGTCTCAGCCCACGTAGACCCCCAGCGTGACGTCGTAGTGGTTCCTGGCACACATACAGACCAGCTCGACCCAGCAACCCCAACACCAGGCTATGGTAGCAAGCTTGGAATAGATGCCACACGCAAACTCCCAGAAGAGTATGGCGGTAAAGAGTGGCCTGCTGAGGTGGAACCAGACCCGGAGACAGCTAGGAGAGTTGATGAGATATGGGCTAGTCTGGGCTTAGAGTAGATTAGTGTGTTTTGCTGGGTGAATGGGGTGGCTTCCTGGGATCCTGGCAGGCTTAGGGGTAAGAGTAGGCTTGCTGCCTTGGCGAGGCTTGTGCGGATAGAGCATACCCTCTTCAGCCTCCCATTCGCCTATGCAGGAGCACTCATAGCGTGTAGCAGCTGTGTAGACTTGAGGGTTGCTGTGTTCATTGGCCTCGCAGTACTGGGGTTGCGCACAGCTGCCATGGCCTTTAATAATATTGCTGACCTGGATATAGACCGTGAGAACCCCCGTACAAGGATGAGGCCTCTAGTGACGGGGGCTGTGAGTCTCAGGGATGCATGGCTATTAGTGGTTCTCGGGTCTCTCTTGTACTATGCTTCTGCTGCAATGCTAAAC
>JALTZF010000044.1 GCA_027046265.1 Pyrodictiaceae archaeon | reverse complement strand
CCTGTTACTGGTGTTGTTGTAGAGGTTACAGAGCACAATGAAGCCTATGAAGTCACTATAAGTGTGTTATTGCCAGAGACAAACAGTGAGAACTACCCTATTGACGTTATTACTACTGCTTTTAAGCTAGCATTACTCTTAGGAGAAAGGCTCAAATACGAGTTGGACACTTCGCTTGAGGGTTATCCGCGGCTATACATTACAGCCTCCTTTAAGGATCCAGATACACTTGTGGAGAGACTTGTACAAGCCTTAGGAACCCTAGTTAAGACAGTAAAGAGAAGCTCTTAGGGTAGTAGCGGTAACATTCAAGAGGGGAGATTACCCATACAGTTATACTGGCCCGGGTATCGCCCGGGGGACAGCGCCGCGTAGCGGCGTAAGGCCCTGGATGAGCCCGGGTATCCGTTCCAGGCCCCTGACGGGGGTACACTTCTTGTTCTTCTCAGACGCCGCAAGCCCTCGTATGTGTTGAGTGTGCTAGTCCACGACTGCAATGTATTCTGGTAGCCAAGTCAGCAACTCCTCTATCACTTGGTCAGGATCTGTTATCTCCTCTACTTCGCCCTCCTCGCCATGAATTATCCCCTGAAGAGAGTGGAGGATAGCTGCTATCGTGAGCGTGTACGACTCATTTGTGAGCCTTGACAGCTTATCGGCTGCCTCGAGAATTCTATCCCAGGCCTTCTCGCCTCCTATAACTACGCAGAAGTCATCTGGCTCTTCTAGCCCGAAATGACAGACAATAAATGTCTCATCGTCAACGCGGGCAGCTGTAATCCTTGTCCCACGGTACTCTTCTCTGCCGACTTCAGCGCTCTTAATCAGTGACTCATAGATTTTTGTTAGTGGTATCCTAGACGTTGGCGGGCCAGGTATGACTCCTAGGAGCTTTAGCCCCCTCAAGGGTTCAAGGACCTTGTAGACGTCATTATACCTAACTGTAACCCTCATAGACATAGAGCCATGACCTCCTGAGTCTCCCTCAGTTAAAACGAGAATAACCCTTTAAGCTACACTAAATCTGTACCGTCCAACATAATGAGGTACTTTGCGTAGTACATGTAATAATTTTACTTTAGTGTATCAGGAAGAGGGTAGACTTAAGTACATGCTGGGTATACTATGGTGTACCTGGGTGTACCTATTGGCACTGGTTACTGTGACTATTAAGGTTCGCCGCGAGATAGAGGAGCTTGCTAGGGAAATGGTCAAGCTTGGGATTGCGCGCAGTCGTAACCATGCCTACAACATTATGATAGAGTTTGGCTTGAAGGAGGCCAGGAAGCTTGTTGAGCGTAGGAAGGCTGTGAGAAGGCTCGTAGAGGAGTACATGGAGAAGGGGCTACCATATGATAACTTGCCAACAGTTAGGGATGTTGAGGAGGAGAGGACGCGGTGATTTACGTTGATACAAACGTTGTAGCAGCATACATCAATAAGCGGGACCCTCCTGCATATGCATGCAGCACAGCTTGTAGAGGAGCTTAAGGAGTACAAGTTGGTGGTATCAGATCTTGTTCTCGTGGAGCTCTATGCTGTCTATAGCCGTACAATGAGCTTAAACGACTTGGAGCTTGAGGCCCTCGTAGAATACTCTATTACGAGGCTAGGAGCCGATGTGAGCCACGTAGACTGCACAAGGCTCCTCTCGGAAGCACAGAGGCACGTCCACGTATTGCGCATTAAGACGCTTGATTTACTCCATGTGGTTAGCGCATACTTGCTAGGGGCTAGGGGCATAGCAACGTTCGACAAGGACATTATAGCAAAGAGAAGGGCAGTAGAGAAGACCTTAGGATTAGAGGTCTACACTAAGGAGGATTAACAAGAGGGGCTTTTCCCAATAGCTTGCAGCCGCATACTTGCACAGTGGTGCAGTTACTCTACTAGGTAGACCCTAACTCCATACCGGGAAGCTATCTCTGCTTGCTTCTTATCACTTGTTAGGAGGGCTCCCTTCTTTAGAGCTTGAGCAATATATAGTGCATCATAGAGGGTTATCTTGTACTCTAAGGCTATCCGCATGGCTTCAAGCAGATAGTCTGTCTCAGACTCTAAGACTATGACCCCTGTCTTTACAAGCTTTAGGAGTTTCTCGTAAAGACTCATAGCCTTAGCTTCATCTATGATCCTCCTTACACAGCAATGCTTCCATATCGCATTTCCAACCTCCTTCAATACATGGTCTACCGACGCTATAGGCTTCATACTCTTAACAAGCCTGCTTACCTGTTCCCAGCCTTCCTCGTAGAGCACATACTTGGCTAGAGCAGAAGCATCAATGACTATCACGGTCTTCCCTCACATACCTTAGAGCAGTGCCCCTGGGGGCTTGTGGCAGTGTCTTTAGGGCTTCCTCGAGCTCGCGTATAGCCTCTAGCTGCTCATACTCACGTATGCGCTCCTCAAGAAATCTTCTGACCTCCTCACTCCAGTTTACCTTGCCACGGAGCCTGTCCATTCTCTCCTTAAGCTCTCTCGGTATACGAAACGATACTGTGACACTCACTTCTTACAGCCGTAATACGTGAATCGTACTACGCACGTATTTAGTTGTTGTGCTACACGTCAAATACACTAATAGTATTAAAATACGAAGATCCATACATAATTCAATTCGTCATGACTGTAGCGCTTCTCTATAGAGATACAACATTCTATTTCAATTCTTCAAAGGCAGAATATGTACCCCAGCGTCACAAGAAGGGAGCATTAGCTAAGAGCTGGTTGCTCTTCTCAATGCATAGCTACAGGTGTAAAACTATTATCTGCATATTTTCATGTGCATCTTCCCATGATACTTTTCTTGTATATGTCTAGTAGTGGTAGCTTCTCTCTAGCCTCTTCAACTACGCTTGTGTCAACTATGGCTTCACCATACTTTTCTCCTTGGCCCAGGTCGAGTATCTTCACGGCATACGGGTCTACTACCATGCTTCTCCCCGTAAACCTGTCTGAGTACTGGTTTGCTACCACAATGTACATTGTCTCCTCGTTCGCCCTAGCCTTAGCCGCTGTTATGAGCTGCTCTTCCTTCAAACTACCAGCATACCACGCTGTTGGCACAACTGCGAGATAGGCGCCAGAAAGGGCTATCTCGCGGAAGACCTCGGGGAACCGGAGCTCGAAGCATACTGCAAACCCTATCTTAACCCCCTTCAACTCCACAATGGAGCTCTTCTCACTCCCAGGACACAAGAGGCTTGATTCACGATAGCCTAAAGCATCAAACAAAACCCTCTTCCTATAAACTATCCTCGTACCACCACTAGGCTCTACTAAGGCTACACTACTATAGTTACAATCACCCCTCTTCTCGAGCACACCAGCAACAAAATACGCTGAGTACTCACTTGCAAGCTCCTCCAGGCCCGCAAGAAACTCATTATCCTCCACGGACACCCCGCTGGTCACGAACTCACGGCGTGGCCTCACCGGGGTTGTATCAGCGTACTCTGGCAGAACAATGAGGTCAGCCTCGACACGGTACCTAGACAAGATGTTCCTGAGAGCTTCTAGGCTCTCACGCCTATCACGCCTAGAAGCATACTGAACAACACCAACACGCAACAAAACCAGACCTCCCCATACTATAAAACCAGTACTCTTGGGTAATATAGCACAATACTCAGTTACGCTATGAAATCTATCGGTTTTTGTATTGATATTCAATGTTACTGTTTATAAACATAATGGTAGGTGTGGGGTCTTGTCTTAAAGGTACACATTATGAGAAGGAATGCTCATGTAAGGCATATTGTCTCGGAGAAGATTAGTGCATCTTTGCTGGCTCCACCCTTTATAGTGTTAGCCTTGTCAATATGTGGCGTATACAATGAGGCCTCGTTGATCGCGGTAGTACTTGCTCCTATAGAGCCGGATGTCGGGCTCCCAGTACAAGTGTACATGTATGCTTTGAAGCCTGGTTAAGGCTCTAGTCTAGGAGAGGTGTTTTGCGGTAGCAGGTGGAGTGGTAGGTTAATTAATGTTCTAAAATGATTTATTGGATGTTCCTGTTTTGTCTGGCATCCCTTGGTTGCCGGAATAAGATATTAGTGTCTGGCTTTAGTATTGGTTCCTGGTGTGTTCTTGTGGGCCTGGTAGTGAAGACTAGGGTAGGGCGTAAGGGTGCTATATACCTGCCAAGGCGTTTACTTGAGAGGCTGGGTGTTAGCGAGGGAGACCAAGTCTTACTGCGTGTGGAGAATGGAAAAGTGATATTGGAGTTTATCCCTGACCCTTTTCTCTTAGCTGTTAAGCAGAAGCCTTGGAGTGAAACTACAGTAGAGGAGTTTGAAAGAGAGAGTGAAAGGGAGCAGGCTGAGTGGAATGCTGAGAGTACTTCTTGACACAACGTATTTCCTTCCAGTATTTGGTGTAGCTGTTAAGGGTCTCGACCCCAAGGATCTTGATAGGCTTAGACAGTATGCTCTGCAGGGTAAGGTTGAAATATACTATACGGATCTTATGTGGCTTGAGCTTATACCAAAACTGTACCGTGAAGCAGAGAAAAAGGGCATAGACTTAGAGCCTATCTTAAGGAGAGGCGTTCATGCAATTACGAGTGCGGATTATCTGAGAAAAGCCGAGGTAACATGGAGGGCTATAGTGACTGCGTTTCTTCTCCGTAGACAAGGACATCGTGATATGATAGATAACTTTATTTATGGTATAGCTGAGGCAGAGGGCTTCACCCTCATAACTATGGACAAGACCC
>JALTZF010000043.1 GCA_027046265.1 Pyrodictiaceae archaeon | reverse complement strand
ACCTTATATAACCAAATATTGATTACTAACACTATCATTTACATTACACTATATCATTACTCGGTCACTTTCCTCCAATCCTGTAATAAACCTAACAAAGTGTAAGAGCATAGCAAAAGTGGTGCCGCCGCCGGGATTTGAACCCGGGACCGCCGGATCCCCCAGAGGCCCCCGAGGCCTCGATTCCGGCTTGTGGACCGGGTGACCCCGTATGAGTCCGGCGCTCTAACCAGGCTGAGCTACGGCGGCACCCCCTTACCCGGCGGCGGTAGTCCAAGATTTATTCTCTCTTACTATGAGTGGGGGTTATGGGTTTTTCCTCCAGAATATACGAAGAAACGTAAACCTCGTGGACACGGCAACATTAACAATTTTCGGGAAGAAAGGGAATGGTAGCCGGGCGGGGATTCGAACCCCGGTCACGGGGGCCAGAGCCCCGCATCCTTGACCGCTAGACGACCCGGCTACCCTCGCTCCCGGCTGGGTCGAGGGGTTAAGCCCGATTACTCTCTCATGGTCTTGTAGCGGGTTAATATTTCTTTATTCATGCATTCTTATTGACCCAGTATTCTTAGGGTATTCCTATTGTTAATAGTGCTTGACTTGTCTTCTTCCTGAAGTTATATGCTTATTTCTTATCTCTGTAATCCAGGCTACATATTTGTGTTGGTGGGCCACAAGATTGCCCACTCTTTCTACCAGTAAGGAAGCAGGGCTATATGGTAGAGCTACGATAAATGATGATGTAGAGATAAGGCTTATCACGCATGCCCTCTATTTCATAGCGTATACGTATGGCTGGGATCTAGGGGTTAAGTGGCGCCTATTGGACTGGGGTGTTTACAGTCCAGAACTTGATACTTTGATTAAGTTGGGTAGATACCCTGTGCCTCCGTTGGATGTTGTTAAGCGTGTAAAGAAGCTTATTGTGAAGTTGTGCCCTAAGGGGACTAGGCTTTGTTGGCCTAGGATAGTGTTAGCAGCAAAGGTTCTTGCAGCCCTGAAGACTAGTATAGATCCTAGAGAAGTTCTCGGTTTTATTAGCTTAAGCGAGGCTGGTAGTTCCACTGTGGATATTGTAGTTGAGGAAGCTAAGAGGATACAGTCAAATTAGTAAATTAGAGTTGAAGAGAATGAACTGTTGAGGGTTATGTGCGTAAAAATAGTGGTTTAGGGGTGCTGTGCTGTTATTCTGAGAGCATCTCGTCTGTAAAGTCTATACTGACTGGTTCCTTTGCCTGCTTCTCAGGGTCTGCACCTTCTACGAGGTTGTGTGTTGGGTATTGCGCCTCTATCTTCCTTAATGGTTTTTCTAGTGGGCCAGCAACTCTTGATGTCTTTTTCTTCCTCCAGAGTCCTAGCCTGTAGAAGAGTGTTATCTTACGTAGTCTCTGTATTGCTGCTGCTGGGTCAACCATCTTTGGGCATACAGCACTACAAGTTCCTGCAAAGTGGCACCTATGACAGCCATGCTCTGTATCTACAACTACTATCCTTTTTTCAGGCTCTTCATCGCGCACATCAGCTATGTACCTATAGGCCTGGGCGAGGGCTTGTGGGCCGAGATACTCCGGGTCTGAGGCTGTTACGGGGCACGCAGAGTAACATAAGCCGCACATTATACATAAGCTGTACTCGTATATCTCTAGGTGTTCTTCTGGGCTCATCAAGAACTCGTACTCTGCTTCATCAACCTCTTTGGGGTTTTTCCGCATTATGTAGGGCATTATCATTTTATGTTTCTCAAAGAATGGCGTAAAGTCTGTGACAAGGTCTCTTATGACTGGTATGTTGTAGAGGGGTTCAACAGTGATTACTGGATTTTCTTCAGTGGCTACAGCCGCTACTTGGGTTTGACATGCCAGTCGCGGCTTACCATTTATTATCATGCCACAGCTTCCACAGACACCCATTCTACAACTATATCGTGTTGTAAGTGTTGGGTCTATGTTCTCTTTTATGTAGTTAAGAGCATCAAGTATAGTCATCCCACGGTATGTTAGTATCTTGTACTCTTTGATGTACTGTTTTCCGGTCTCTGGATTATACCTCTTAACCTTAAGTATGACCTCTTTTGGCGGTGTACGTTTTGCAGCTTCGAGTTCTTCAGCTTCTAACACCATTATCCTCACCCTGCCAAGTGGTTATATATTGTTGTAAACCCTACAAACGCAAACACAATGAAAACTACGAGTATCACGATGTTAATCACTGTACGGGCCTCAGGCTTCCACTCAAGTAGCATACCTCTTAGCCCATTAAGGCCGTGAAATAGTCCTATTACAAGTAGTGTTGCTAGAACCCAACCGTAGCTGTCGTAGGCTCTGCTCACCTTCTCGTATTCCAGGGACTCCTCGTAGGTTGCAGCCTGTAATGGTGATAGGCCTGGTATCCTCTCAATCAAGTGGAAGCCTAGGAATAAAATTAGCAGTATGGCTGTTATGTATTGTATAATGCTCCATGTAGACTCTTTCACCATCTCTATTCACCCCCTAGCGTTATATGGGTAGTTTTCCTGTGAATATCAGTACTGCGGAAAGTATGCTACCTATGATACTTAAGATGAAAACTGCATAGAGGGCCTTGCGCTGTCCACCCTTAAAGCTCGGCGGAATATATGGTGGCTTCGGGAGTTCGGGCCTACCTATTCCAACACCAAAGAACTCGACTAGCAGCAAGCGTATACCATTAAGTCCATGATATATTATTGCTGTTGCTAGAATCCATTCACCAACCTTGTTCCAGGGAGAGCTTAGTGTGTTTAATATTCTTTCCCAGGCTAGTGGGTCGTCAGTATACGATGTTACTATAATGTGTGCCAGCAAGTAGAACGCTATTATTGCTCCCGATACTCTATGCAGTATGAATGCTACCCGCTCTGGGTTTTCTTTAAATTTGACCCTTATAACCCATGGGTTAAGGCTTGCACGAAAGAACCCAATCATATTCTGTAGCATCTTGACCCTCTGCTTCTGTGTCTTATTCACTTGTGCTCACCCAAACTCATTAGTTGAAGATCTTAAGCTTTCCTCATTAGCAATAAAACATTAGAGTTTAGTACTTCCTCTCTATGGGTTTCCATGTAGTTATAGTGACTGGTATGTATGTTGTCTCTATTTTACCGTCAGTTGTCATGTATGCTAGCGTGTGTTTTAGCCAGTTTTCATCGTCTCTACGTGGGTAGTCTAGCCTGTAGTGTGCTCCCCGACTCTCTGTTCTCAGTAGAGCACCGTAGGCTATTGCGTAGGCTACGTCAAGCATGTTTTGTGTTTCAAGTACTGTTGTCCAGTCTGTATTGTATATTCGGCTCTTATCACTTGGGTACACGTTCTTCATAGCTTCTCGAAGCTCCATTATCGTCTTGACAGCTTTCTTTAATCCCTCCTCGTCACGGAATACGTAGACGTATTTGTCCATGGTTTCACGAAGCTTTGCTCGTATCTCATAGACTGTCACAAAACCACTCTCATGTTTAAGGAGGAGGTCAAAGACTCTCTTCTCCTCACGTGCAACCATTTCCTCGCTAGGCTTAGGCTCAGGCTGGCCCATTTCACGTATTTTTAACACATATTGTGCAGCTTGCCTTCCTGCTATTGCTCCGCTTGTGAGGCACTCTGCAGTACTGTTTGCACCAAGCCTATTTGCTCCATGAATGCTTGCTGCCGCCGCTTCTCCTGCAACCCATAAGCCCTTAACCCATTTACCCTCGATTGTTAATGCTCTATAATACTTGTCTGTATGTATACCGCCCATTGTGTAGTGAGCAGCCGGCCTAATAGGTATAGGTTCGGACACTGGATCAACGCCAGCATGTTTAATACTTATTTCACGTACTGCAGGGAGACGCTTGTTTATCTTGTCTTCTCCGAGATGGCGCAGGTCTAAGAGCACATAATCTAATCCACTTACTGGGTCTTTTAGGCCTCTTCCCTCCCTTATCTCAGTCATTATAGCTCTTGAGACCACGTCGCGCGGTGCTAGCTCCATTTTTTGTGGAGCATATTTCTTCATGAAGCGTTCGCCTTCGGCATTTATTAGGTATCCTCCCTCGCCCCTTGCACCCTCTGTTATGAGTATGCCGCTGGGAACCAAGCCTGTTGGGTGGAATTGTACAAACTCCATGTCTTTAAGTGGTAGCCCTGCACGGAGGGCCATGCCTAGACCGTCGCCAGTGGCCGAGTGCGCATATGTTGTGAACTTATATATTCTACCCCCTCCACCAGTCGCAATTATACCTGCCCTTGCACGGAATACCAAGAACTCGCCCGTCTTCATGTCTATTGCTGTGACACCCTTGAACATGCCATCTTCTACAAGAATGCTAGTCACATAGACTTCATCGTATCTGTCCCAGTTGTCGTAGCCTATCAAGCGGTTGTAAAGGGTTTGCATCTCGAAGAAGCCCGTCTTGTCAGCAGCGAAGCTTGCCCTCGGGAAACTATGCCCACCAAAAGGTCTTTGAGCTATTCTGCCATCTTCTCTCCTGCTCCAGGGCATCCCCCATCGCTCAAGTAACCTGAGTTCTCGTGGTGCAAGCTTGACAAACAACCAGACAGCATCTTGGTCAGCAAGAAAGTCTGATCCTTTAATTGTATCCCATGCATGGAGAGCGAAGCTGTCCCCCTCCTCAGGATAAAGTACTGCTGCTGTGCCACCTTCAGCGGAGACACTGTGGCTCCTCATGAGCTGGAGCTTGCTTATTACTGCCAAGCTAACCTTGTCTCCAGCAACCCGTTTAACTTCAAGTGCAGCGCGTA
>JALTZF010000042.1 GCA_027046265.1 Pyrodictiaceae archaeon | reverse complement strand
AAGAAAAGATACAGTCTCCTCAGCAAAGACTACGAGAAGCTCAGGCAGATGCATGAAGCTGTTGTTGAGAGCCTCAAGGGCAACTATAGCATTCTCCTTAGCGAGTACGAGAGGCTACGCAACGAGTACTCTGCACTCTATGCAAACTATAGCGAGCTACAAGAAAACTATACTGCTCTGAGAGAACAGCATACCCTCCTACAAGAAGAGTACAACAAGCTCAGGGCAAAGCTTGAGAGCCTAGAAGAGAACTATACCATGCTACAGGAAAAATATAGTAGGCTGAAGAGGGACTTTGAGGCCTTACAGTCGAATTATACGAGCCTAAGAGTAGAGTATATGCGGCTCAAAGAGGACTATGCCAGGCTAGAGGAGGACTATAAGAAGCTCATGGAGGACTACATGGCGCTTATGGAGAGGTATATGGACCTATACGCTTCATGCAACACCTCGAGCACAAGCTTCTACATCGTAATGCTCGGAGTTCCCACATGTCCACACTGCCAAGCCATGGAGGTGTTCCTCAAGAACTTACCAGTAGACTCCTACTACTGCAACGCAAACACGCAAACAGTATGTAACAACGCCTTCTGGAAACTCTACGACATGGGCGCCACAATAGGCACACCAACCCTGCTCGTCTGCACAAAGGCTGGGCTCATACTAGTAGAAGTTGGGGAGTACACAGACGCAGACTGGTGGCTTACACAGCCAACCCTACTACCACCAGTCCGCAACGGAGTAGTACCAGTATACATGACAGGAAAGAAGTGGACACAGATAACTGTAACAGACCAGCTCTACAAGCTACTATGCATAGACACTCTAGATGCTTCAACACCAATAAACCAAGTAGGATAATGTAAAGCTTGGGTGTCAAGGATACTTCAGTACGAGCATCACTTAAGTAATTTAAGCTCAAAATAAGCATGTCAAGAAGCAATCACTAGTACTCTGAACTCCCGGAATAGTAGAAAGGAGAGTCAGGCAGCTAGGTCAAAGGCACATAGTAAGCAGCCGATGACACGTACAAGAACTTCCACGAGAACTTAGCAAACCGTAGGAGGACAGGAAAGCCCTCAGCCAAGTTGAATGCTAGTCAACAATAGAAAAATATGCACAGCATTGACTTAAGGTTCAGGACACGAAGCAGTAATGTTTTAGGGGCTTGCAAGAGCCACCGCTTTAGAGCCATAATATCCTCCTATCACTCTCTCATAAACTCTTCTTGCCTTCTTCTCAACATACCTTATAAACATCTTCAATGCTAGCTTCAGCAGCCTATGATGAGGCTTATCAAGGTAGCCCCGGTCAAGTATGTACTGAGCCCACCTAGCAGTATGCTCTACAGCGGCCCGAAGAGCCTCAACATGGTACTCTCTTATATACTCCCTCCGGAACCCCTCCTGGTCTTTTAGTGCGCCAAGCGGGACAAAGAACATAGGCACTATTAGGCTGGGATATGGCTTAAGCCTCTCTATAAGCTCTATAGTAGCATACACATCATCCTCAGTCTCTCCCGGGAGCCCAAGTATGAAGGTCGCTGCAGGTATAATGTTGTTGTCAGCCATCACATTGAACGCATCGACAACAACATCTGGCCACTCCTCTATAGGGTAGGGAGCTGCCTTAGCAGCCATAATCCTCCTGGCCAGTCTAACAGAGCCAGTCTCAATCCCGACTTCTACGCCAATAAACTTCCTAACATCATAGTCTAGTACGAGGCTTGCTATCCTAGAAACAATCCTCCCATGCTCCTCTGCATACTTCACAGCTGCAAGGCTAACATGGCTCCACGCAAAACCAGCACGGTACCCCTCAAGGTAGTGTGCAACCATGCTGTGAAGCCTCTCTAGGGGCTCCCTCCTAGGCCTAATACCGTCAGCGCCATAGAGTAGGACGTCCTCACTGTGGAGAATAATGCTCCCAACACCAGCCTTAAGATTAACCAGGATCTCCTCCTCTATCATGTTGAGCGGTATGAAGCGTAGAGGCTTCATAGTCACACTACAGAACCTGCACCCGCGAGGACACCCCCTCATAACCTCTACTAAGCCATTAACACTAGGCGCCCGGATCAATGGTATCTCTTCAACCCGTGGGCTCTCCTGTGGAGGAACAACAATCTTCCTAGGCAGCTCGTCGCCGCTAAGAATCCTCTCAGCAACCTCCACTATGACACGGTCAGCCTCACCCTCAACAAGAACATCCACAGGCCAGCGCTCCAGAGCCTCTCCCCATGCCTCCCACTGCCAGACAGCAGGCCCACCAACAACAATCCTCAAGCCACGCCTCTTCTTGGCCTCCCAGATCTCTGGCATACTAATAAACTCTATGAAGCTCCTCCTGTTCAAGGGCTCACGCCCAGTAAGCATCCACCACTCACTACTCGGCGGCCCAAAACCAAAGTAGTCATGGTGCCCCACAAGTAGGGCCTTAGCCCCACGCGAAACGTAGTATGCTATGTAGTCTGGGTCTATCACATAGGCCCGGAACCCTGCCTCCTGCAAGGCAGCCTCAATCTTCCTAAGACCATAAGGCGCCTGCCAAGGCCTACCATAATCGTCTACCCTCATACGCGGACATGCAATCCACCTCCAAGCCTTCTCAGGAAGCCCTATTGGAGGCCCTGTAGAGGCAAACCCCAAGAACTCTCTTCCATGATAATTACTCATCATACACCTATCGCTCGAAATTACAAAGTCTACAGCTAATTCTTCCCGTGGCCTTCTCCTTTGAGGAATAACCATGTACCTCACCCTCTACAGTAGATCACGCTCTGATTCTATTTCTTCCTCCTACCTATATAGTAGCAAATTATTATGTTCTTCTATCATAAAACATACGCCTACCCACCCGGCTTCCAACATAGTGCTCTAGTTCATTTTAAGCAGAATCGATTTCTACTAAAAAATATATTCATTTCTAATTCGATTACATTACAAGCTATATTAGATAAAACCAGTAATCTTACACAGGTGAAAAAGACAGTGCACCACCATCACAGCAACACTATGAAGAGTAGAGCAATGCTAGCAAATCAGAAGAGAATCCTACTCATTGGCCCCCCAAACTCTGGCAAGAGCACACTATTCTACAAGCTTACAGGCCGCTATGCCTGGACAGCAAACTATCCAGGCACAACAGTTGACGTTGAAATGGGTGTAGCCAATATTGACGGCGAGAAATACACTGTTGTCGACTTGCCAGGCTTCTTTGCAGTATCCCCTATCTCCCAAGACCAACAGATAGCAAAGAAGATCTTATTCGAGAGTACACCGGGCACCATACTAGTCTTCGTCGTACCCGCTCTCGAACTCGAGACTTACCTCCCCACATTCCTTATCCTAAGAGAACTCGGCCTCCCCCTAATACTAGCTGTAAACATGGTTGATGAAGCCAGGGAAAAAGGCTACTATGTAGACACTAGGCTACTATCCAGGCTCTTGGGAGTCCCTGTAGTGGCTACTGTGGCTACTACAGGCGAGGGAGTCAATGGACTACTAAACACGATCAGCAGGCTAGCCCATAAACCAAAACAGCACCTAACCCTTCCCAAGAGACTAGAAGAGATTGTTAAGTCTGTAGAGTCTATGCTAACAGCAGACTACACCCCCTTCACCCGCCGTGGAATAGCCCTCCTACTACTGCTAGGAGACAAGGATGCTGAGAGACTTGTTGAGGAAAAAGATGCTAACGCAAGAAGTGTGCTAGAGCACGTGTGGAGACTGCGCAACCAGAGTATTAGTGTTTCACTAGGCTACCACCTTAGGGAGACTGCTAAGTCTATAGCTTCTAGAGCTTTAACACAAGCCTATACTGTTGAAACATTTAAGCAGAGGCTCATGAGGAGGCTCGATGAAATCCTGATAAACCCTGCTACAGGCGCCCTCGTAGCCTTCGGTGTTCTAATAGCACTATACTACTTCGTGGGAGTATTCGGTGCAGGCTACGTGGTAGACACTCTTGAGGGGTTCTGGGAGGATAGACTCAACCCCATCATCAACTCCTACCTCTCATTCCTCCCCGAGCCAGTCTACCTACTCCTAGCAGGCGACTACGGCATATTCACTCTCGCCCTCCGCTACGGCCTCGCACTCCTACTACCCATAGTGGGCTTCTTCTTCATAGCATTCTCAGTAATGGAGGACTCTGGCTACCTCACCCGTCTCTCGATACTCCTCGACAAGCTGTTCCGGAGGGTAGGCCTCAACGGGAGAGCAGTCATACCCTTAGTCCTAGGCCTTGGCTGCGTTACAATGGCCACACTATCCACGCGCATCCTCGGGGACAGAAAGCAGCGGCTGATAGCTGTTGCAATGCTCTCAATAGCCATACCATGCTCTGCACAGCAAGGCGTAGTATTCGCCCTCCTCCCAGGAATCAAAGGGCTAATAGTATGGCTCACAGCAGTAGCTACAATGCTCCTCCTAGCAGCGTATCTTGCCACAAAACTCCTAGGAGCACCAAAGGCTAGCTACGTCACTGTCCTCCCACCACTCCGTGTACCCAGGCCGCGGACAGTCTTCATGAAGACTTGGCTTAGGCTACGCTGGTACTTTGTAGAAGTAATACCATTATTCATCCTGGCCAGCGTACTGATATGGGCTGGCAACCTCGCAGGAGTATTCGATGACATAGCACACATAGTATCATACCCCGTGAAGGCTATGGGCCTCCCAGAAGAAGCCTCTAACGCCTTCATATACGGTTTCTTCCGCCGAGACTACGGCGCAGCCGGGCTCTTTGACATCAAGGAAATGCTCACAGACAGACAACTCATAGTCGCATCTGTGGCTATAACACTATTCGTCCCATGCATAGC
>JALTZF010000041.1 GCA_027046265.1 Pyrodictiaceae archaeon | reverse complement strand
TATACGTATACATAGAGGACGGTATTATACAGAGTATTTCTAAGAGCCCACTTGCAGGCATGAAGACAGGATATGTAATTGAGTGTCCACATGATAGTATTCTTGCTCCATGCATGTATAATGCTCATATACACGCTGTAGATGTAGTGTTTACTGGTATGCTTGAAACTCAAGACTATGAGGAAGCTAGAGCAGTTATTCCACGTCTTTGGGCAGACTTACCAAGTGAAGCAGCATATGAAGCTGCAAAGCTAGTTGCGTACAATACTATTATGAGAGGCTCTTGTGGCTTCATTGATATGTCGCCATTTCCAAAAGAGGTTGCTCGAGCTGCTCAAGAGGTAGGTATTCGGGCTATTGTTGGAGAAGTCGTCATCGGAGACATTGATGAAGAAAAAGCGCTAGAGGCTGCCGTGAAGACTGTGGCTGAGTTCCCTGCTGAGAGTAATGGCCTCATAAGAGGTGTTGTGAGCATATATGATATTAGGAGGGTTAATTTTGACAAGATAAAGTACATTGTTAGCAAAGCTCATGAGAAGAAGCTTGGCGTTCAGATACACATCTCGGAGACAAGGAGAGAAGTCTATGAAGTGAAAAAAGAGACAGGCTTGTTTCCTGTAGAGCTACTTGATAGAAGTGGCTTGCTTAACGAGAATACAATACTCGTTAATGCTGGATGGATAGCTAGCTGGGAGCTTGAAGCCGTAAAGCGGTCTGGTGCAAGCCTAGTTACATGTCCTACTGCATCTATGAGAATGGTTTCTGGCGGTCATTTCCCCCTTAGAGAAGCGTTGGAGAAGGGTGTTAGAGTAGGCCTGGGAAGTGATAGTCCAGCTATGAGCCATAACTTGGATGTCCTTACTGAGGCCAAGCACGCACTATTGTTTTATCGTCATGCCTACTGGGATGCTAGTCTTACACCAGAGGACATATTAGGTGTTACTCAGTCTGGCAATGCAGAGATAATCTTAGGCCATATGGGTGGTCGCATCGAAGAAGGGGCTATAGCTGATTTAACAGTTCTTAGTCTGAGTATAACTACTCCATGGAAGGGAAGTATTGCGGCACAGCTAGTGTACTCTGGTACTACTAGTCTCTATACTATAGTTAATGGTGTAATAGTATTTGATAGTGAGGCTAGAAGAGAGGAAATAAGGAGTGATGTTGAGAGGCTGATAAAGGATCTTTCAAGCATAGATATAGACTTTAGCATGGTTCTAGAAAGCGATGAGATGCCTTGTTTTCCGAGAAGTGCATGCTAAGGAGATGTTCATGGGTGCGATAGTGCTGACAGCTTCTTTCTAGCCTTCGCGAACAGCTCTTCTAGGGGTTCTATGCTTGGTGGCCACGACCCGTATATCTCTTTTATGAGGAGAGGCACTGCCTCTGGTGCTAATAGGCCCCTCTCTGTTGCAAGAGCATCTACAAGGTTTGCCTGTATAGTTTCAAATAGTGGCGAGTAACCTCGGACACCTATTTCCTTGAGGTCATCTGGCACTATTTCATCTCCGAGCCATGGCGGCTCTATTGTTAAGCCATACACTGTTTCAGGGTACAGTTTGTATGTGCCTGACACAATCATAACGCGTACACGCGCTTCTTGTGCTATTAGGGCTACTAGTCCACTACCACTCCTAGCAATAACGCCTCCATCGGCTGTTATTGCGTCTGCGCCTAGTAAGACCTTGTCAGCTTCACGTATAATGTAGCGGACAGCTGAGTCAACAATGAGTGTTGTTTGAATACCTATCCTGGCGAGCCTCTTAGCTGTCTCAAGGCCGTCGAGGAGGGGCCTAGACTCGGTCACGATGACTCTCACATTTTTGCCTTCAGCATAAGCCTTTTCTATTGATCGTATAACACTTCTACTATAACTATGCGTTAATATGATATCGCCATCTTCTATGCGCCTAGCCGCTACTTCTGCTGCAAGCTCTGTTTCCTCAGCAACTCTCTGAAGGGTTGAGGCGAGAATTGAAGAGACGCGCTTCTTCACATCATCTAACGACTCATAATCCTCTAGTGCTAACTGACGTAAGATGTCTCTCGTAGTATTGAGCAGCAAAGCCGAGAAGGGGCGGGCTGATATAGATGCTGCTAAGTAGTCTAGTGCCTCGTAGACATCGTAAACATCTTTGGCTTCTTGAACTAATTCGTTAAACTTCTTTAGAACATACTCTGAGGCCTCTGTAGCACCCTTGCCGTAGAGTAGTTCTAGTTTCTCGACACGTCTCAAGGTTATCTTTCACCCGTAGTGCTCCTACAATTTGGAACAATTAGCCCGTTCTTGGCTTAATAGTTACTTGGTCGCCCACATGGATGCCTAGTAGTTCTGCTGCACTGCCAAGGTTTACTGCTAGCTCGGGGAAGCCTAGGCTATTAACGTAGAACACCAGCTCGCCTGGCTTGGCAAGGCTGAAGACCCTCATACACTTAGCCTCAACACTCTGATCCCCGGCATCTACTATGACACCTTCACTGCTACAGAGTGTCTTATAGCATGTCTCTTCAAGGCCTAGAGCAACATTGCCAAACCTGTCAACATGGACTACCTTAGCGGTAATGGTGCCTTCTTCTTTGCAGCTCTGCTTTAGCTCTAATTTGACGAGCTTATTAGGGTCAACTTTTGGGCCCAAGGTAGTAATGTCTACTCCTAGCGCTAGAAGTGTTGCTGCTGGTGCAAAGACATCGCGGCCATGAAAGCTTGCAGAGACGGGCTTGAGGAAAACATCGCTATTCTCGATTGAGTGAGCCCTCATTACCCCATCTTCAGCAATGCTAGGCCACAATAGCCCATTGTCAGGACCCACAAAGAAGTAATTTGTTGTCTCTACAGCTACAGCTTTTCTTTCGGTTCCGACACCGGGGTCTACTACGGCAAGAAACACTGTGCCAGGAGGAAACCATTTGTAGCTAGTGTAGAGAATGTATGCACCGCTTAGAATACTAAAAGCCTTAATCTCATGAGTTAAATCTATGACTTTTACCTTGCCCGAAGAGAGGCGCTCTATTACACCATGAACTATGCCTACATAAGGATCTTGGACCCCAAAATCGCTCATATAGACTATAAGCTTGTTCGGCTTTACCATAAGGATCACCACACCCTCCTATCTTGCCATGTATCTTTTTCACGTAGTTAAGCTCTGTTGTTTTGGTCGTAGCTAAGTAACATTATATGCCCTATGTTCTCTCGGCGGTCACAGCAAGTCCTGGTATCATGATTTTAGACTCTATCTTCTTCATACTCCTGGTTATAAGCAGAGAGAAGACCAGGTATACCAGTGCTATTAACGTATACATTTCAAGGTAGGCAAATGTCTCTGAGCCTATGATCTTACCCGCATAGACAAGCTCTACAACAGCTAGAAAGTATGCTATTGAGGAGTACTTCAACAAGTAGACAAGCTCGTTAGACAAGGCTGGTATTGCACTCCTAAGACCTATTGGTAGGATAATGCTTCTTATAGCCTGCCACTTGGTCATACCGAGTGATAGAGCGGCCTCCCACTGTCCTGAAGGGACAGCACGTAAGCTAGCACGTAGGTACTCTGACTGGTAAGCTGCACTATTAAATCCCATGCCTAGGATAGCAGCTGTTAACGCGCTCATAGCAATACCAGCGCTGGGTAGTGCGTAGTACAGGAGGAAAAGCTGGAGAAGCATTGGCGTGCCACGTATGGTTTCAACATAGGCAGCCAAGGCGGCACGCAGTATTCTAGGCCCATACAATCTCTCTACGGCAATGAGAAGTCCAAGCATAAAGCCTATAGCAAACGATGAAGCTGTAAGTATGAGTGTATTAGCTAGCCCCTCAAGGAAGAGATCTAAGTACCTCTCCTTAGTGAATATTATTAGTAAACCCTCAAAGACCATTCCCCAGCTAACCCCCGTCACTTTAGTGTATTAAGCCTTTCTTGCCGCCTTAGTATCCTCTCAATAAACCTCCTCGTCCTTTCATGCTTTGGATTACGTAGTATCTCATCGGGCGTCCCTCTTTCAACTATGACTCCCTGATCCATTATCATTATCTCATCAGCTGCTTCAAGAGCAAAGTCGAGTTCATGGGTGACTATGAGCATTGTAGTCCTTCTCCTTGCAAGCTCCTCAATGACTTTCAGCACCTCTCCTACAAGCTCAGGGTCTAGGGCAGAAGTAGGCTCGTCCATTAGTATTATTGAGGGCTTCATAGCTATAGCACGAGCTATTGCTACACGTTGTTGTTGGCCGCCACTGAGCTGAGCAGGATACTTATGCCATAAGTCCTCTGTTATACCAACCATTTGTAGTGCCTCGATAGCCCTCCTCGTAGCCTCTTCTGGTGGTAGCTTCTTTACCTTGATTAATCCAATGCGTACATTATCTAGCGCAGTTAGGTGCATGAACAGGTTAAATTGCTGGAATACAAAGCCTATCCGCTCTCTTATCTTGTTAATCTTCATTGCTGGTCTTGGAAAGACCTCAATTCCCTCAAGCTCTATTCTACCTCTGTCTGGTCTTACCAGGAGGTTTATTGTCCTTAAGAGAGTTGACTTGCCTCCACCACTAGGCCCCATTAGCACTTTTACTTCTCCACGCTTAACAGTGAATGTGACTCCGCGAAGCACTGTTTGCTTGCCGAAACTCTTCCATAGATCCTCCACTCTGAGCACTATATCACTCATACCGTGACTACACCTCCTGCCCCTAGCCCTGGTATAGCTAGTCTCCGGTAGAGTGTTGAGGCGAGGCTGCTTGCAGTATACGTCAACACGAAGTATATGAGGCCGACAAAAAGGAGAGGAGGCAAGTAGTCGAGTATAACTTGGGCTACATGGACAGCTTGTGTAAAGATCTCTGCTACGCCTATAGCGTATGCTATAGAAGTATCTTTTAGGTCTACAGTGAACTGGTTGACAAGTCCTGGTATGGCTATCCGGAAGGCTTGTGGTATAATGATATTGATGAAGGCGCCTACTGGGCTCATGCCTAGCGATAGTGCAGCCTCCCACTGGCCAGCAGGTATTGAAATAACGGCACTACGAATTATCTGTGACTGGTAAGCAAGACTCCTAATACCTATAGCTAATATAGCTGCGGGAAGCGGGGTCAATCGTATACCTAGTTCGGGTAGGCCAAAGTATATTATGAACATTAGTACAAGAAGAGGTATACCACGTATGACTTCTTCTATAGCAGCTGCAAGCCTGGCCAGAGGCTTGGGGCCATAAATCTCCATGAACGCCAGGATGGGGCCTACTACTAGGCCTATGCCAAAACCTCCAAAGGTTAGCAACAGCGTTTCAGGGAGCCCATCAAGTATTACCTTAATGTAGGGGGCTATGGAGGTAAAAACTGTTGAGCCAGGCATGAGACCACACCATACCTTCTAGTACGCCGTGGCGCTAGCGCTAGTCTAGGTTCCGGGTAGCTTCTCAGACCCGAAGTACTTCTGTACAAGTTTGTCCCACTCAGGACTTTGCATTATCTCTTGGAGGGTCTTGTTTATCTTCTCGAGAAGCTCTTTATTGCCTTCCTGGACAGCAAATCCGTACTTCTCGCCTGTCTTGACTATAATCGCTATTGCCAACTTGTCTTTGTAGCGTTTCTCGAACATTTTTGCTACTGGTGTATCAACCATGACGGCGTCTATGCGTCCAGCAAGGAGGTCCTGGATTGCTAGTACGTAACTTGAGTACTCCTTTATGTTAATGTTTAAGCCCTTCTCGTCAACTAAGCTCTTGAGGTAGTCAGCAGCTGTTGTGCCAGTTTGTACACCAACAGTCTTACCCTCGAGATCTTCCACTCTCTGTGGCTTAAAGCCCGAACCTACACGTACGAGTATTGCTTGGTCTGCTTCCCAGTAAGGTATACTGAAGTCTACACGCTTCTCGCGTTCTTCAGTAATAGTCATGCCAGCAGCTATAACGTCTATTTGTCCTTGCTCGAGTGCTGGTATCAGTGAGTCAAAGTCCATAGATACTATCTCTATATCATCGTACCCTGACTTCTTGGCTATTAGCCGCATAAGCTCAATATCAAATCCCATGATGGTCCCATTAGCAGCAACATATTCAAATGGCGGAAAGTCAGGTGAGGTGCCAACCTTCAGCACCTTCTTGCCCTGCTCACCTGCCTTGAACACTAAGAATGCTGCCACGCCTACAACCACTAACACCAAGACTGCTACGCCAATGACTTTTATTGATACCATTTCAAGCACCTCCTTTCCTCCAGATGTTCCAGGAAACAATAGTGGGCATAGGACTTCTAAAATGCTCTCCCTAAAAGAATCTGGGCTAACAACTTTATTGACTTCCATTAAGCAGCTTCAATCTCTCCAAGAAGCACATGTCTCACAAGCCTAACAAGGTTTGGCACATCTATCCCAGCTGGACAATTTAAAGTACAAGCAGCACATAGTAGGCATGTGAACACAGATTTTCTAAACTCTCTAGTCTCGGTTAGGACTTTTTTCCCGAATAAGAGAGCAAGATACACCCTTCCACGCGGCCCGTATCCTCGATGCGGCCCTAAGGGTAGTGTTGGGCAACTCTGCTCACAGAACCCACAATATGAACACTTGCTGGCTTCTTCAATAATACGGCTTCTAACATCATCATAATCCAATGCTTTCAACCTTGGTACAATCTAAACAAGCTTTCCTGGATTGAGTATGTTTAGTGGATCAAAAGCCCTCTTTATAGCCTTCATGATATCAAGAGCCTTTATTGAATCTAGTTTCTCCATTTCTAGTCTTAGCCCATCCTTTTTGAGTAAGCCTATGCCATGCTCAGCACTGATGCTCCCGCCAAGTCTTATCGCGAGTTTCATAACCTCAACATACCATTCATGAGCCTTCTCAACAACCTTCTTGTCATCAAGCACTATGCCAACAGCTGGGTGTAGGTTCCCATCACCTATGTGGCCACCTAAAGTGTAAGGGAGTCCATACTTTTCCGTTATAGACTTCAGTTCATTTATTGCATTTACAAGCTTAGAAGGAGGTACTACGATGTCCTCTATGAATACCCTAACATTGCTCTTGCCCCAGAACCGTCTAGCATTCTCTATTTGTGCTGGGAAGAGTCTTCGACGGATAGTGAGCAGACCCTTCTCCTCTGCCTCCCCGAGACTTTGAGCCGTGTATATGATTGATGCTCCATGGTTCTTGAGTACTGCAACCATGTCATCCATTATTCTCTCAGCAGCTTCATGGTTGGACTCTACGCTAGCCAGGAACATGTGGCCTCGAACGCTCTCAAACCCTGCAACACCCTTCTTCGCTATTGAGACAGCTGTCTCGTCTAGGAACTCTGCTAAGAGAAGAGGATACCTCCGAGTCTTGAGCTCTGTAAACGCGGCAAGGAGGTCTTCTACGTTGTCAAAGAAGCCCATGACTGTGGGGGAGGACTCTGGTAAGGGTGTTATCCTGAGCACTGCACGGGTTACTAGTGCTAGTGTGCCCTCGCTACCAACAATTAACCGGACGAGGTCCAGTCCCTGTCTGCATTTTACGGTTCTACAGCCTACACGCATCACAGTGCCTTTCTCGTCTGGAACCACTATCTCAAGCTGGTTAACCCAGTCCCTCATCGTACCATACCTGGCCCCCTTCATTCCACCAGCACCAGTATTTATGGCGCCCCCAATAGTCGCTACTACATGGCTTGCTGGGTCTACCGGGAACATATACCCTTTAGTCATGAGGGCTTCGTTTAGGTCGGCTATCCTAACACCTGGCTCAACATCAGCTATAGAGTCAACAACACTGATTTCGTATATGCGGTTCATACGCTCAAAACTAACTATTACACCTTTACCTGGAACAGCTGAACCAGAAAGGCTAGTAGCTGAGCCTTGAGGATAGATGGGGATCCTCCTCTTGTAGGCCCATCTAGCTATTGCTGAAACGTCACTAGTGCTTTCAGGGAAAACAACTAGGAAACCATTGCCCTCTAATCCACTCGCCTCACGTGAGTAGAGTGCAACAACAGAAGGGTCATCGTACACCTTATCCCTTCCAAGAAGCCTCTTTAACTCTTCAATCTCTCCAGTCAAGGAGTAATCAACCCGACCAAACTGTTGAGCTGTGGAGGCCAGTTATCATATTGACTTAAAGCTATACTAATAGTGTAGTGTTAGGCACCACAACAACTAGAGTGCTACTCTGCTAGTACCATGTATTGGTAGGTACTCAACGATCTCTTTATGGGGGGAATTGGTGACCCAGAATTGAGGGTCGTTATCGCTGGTGGTGGCCCTGCAGGCTTGAGTGTTGCTGTAAACATGAGGAGTGTAGATGTGGTAGTCTATGAGAGAGCGCGCAAGCTAGGGCACCCTCCGCATTGTGCAGGTATCGTGAGTCCCGCTACAGCAAAAAGGCTGGGGGCGATAGTTCCTGAGCTTGTTGAAGCAGTTTATAATCGCACTGTCTTCCTTGATGGTGCGCTAAGGGAGATATGCAGTATCGAGGCAAGACCTTTAGCCTTTAAGATCTCAAGACCAGGTCTTGAAGAGTACTTAGCGTCAAGGGCTGAGGCGCTTGGCCATAGAGTAGTTCGTGGAGCCTATGTTAGTGGGTATAGCATTGAGAAGGGAAAGCGTGGCCTCCGCGTCAAGATTCGCTTAGGTAGTAGTGTAGACGTAATAGAGGCTGACTGGCTTGTTGTCGCTACAGGTGCGCAGACATGGTGGAAGAGTAGGGGCTGTAAGAGGCTTCTCGGTGTGGAGGCCCGCGTCTCTCTTTCCAAAAGAATCATCGACGACTCTGCATTCTACACCATACACTCTACACCACTAGCACCAGGGTTCTTCGCGTGGGTAGCGCCACTACACGGTGGTAGAGTGGCGACACTAGGACTAGCTGGGGGTACACCAGGTACACTTATGGAGAGGCTAAAGACTCTTATCGGTCTAGTCTCTAAGCATTTTGCTCCCGTGAGCAGGGTCTTAGAAGTACGTAGTGGTATTATCCTAGGCGGACCACCAGTAGAAGAGGTGTTGCAAAAACATGTTGCAATGATAGGAGATGTGTTATGTGCTTCTAAACCCTTCACAGGAGGTGGCCTCTACGCAGTAAGCCTACTTGCTAAGCCGCTGGCTGAGGCTATTGAGAAAGAGCGATTTGAGCCGCTAAGAAGCATCTGGCACGATCTGAGGCGTGAACTACTATCACAGTACCTCCTTACACGAATGATTCGCTCGCGTGACAGACTTGTAGCTCTTGCACTTTCAACTGTTTGTAAAGAGCTTAAAGGCTGCAAGGTAGACTTTGATAAACATACAAGCCTTGTTAAATGTTATCTTCTCAAGCTAGCCAAGAGCCTAAGAAGCATCTCTACTAGGCGCTAGTAAATTATCTCTTACCTAAACGACTAGTATTGTAGTTTGGGGAGAGCATTGAGCCTTGACAAGCTCGAAAAAGAAGTCAGAGAAGCTGGTGGAAGGATAGAGACTACCAATTCAACTATAAGACTCATCTTTGGCAAGCGAGGATTCGCCCTCGCAGACCTTTCAGCTGAAGCCCTCAAGGCTCTCAAAGAGTTCAAGGAGATAATCATAGTAGAGGAAGGGGCTGGCGAAAAAGGGTCAAATTACTACTATTACGTCAAGCTTGATGATATAAATAAGCTACTTCAATCGAAGAAGAGCAAATAGGAGACAATGCAGCTTATCTAGTACCAGTATGTGTCCACGAACAAGTGCTCCTCTATGGCCTCGCGCAGTCTAAGCCCCGTAGGACATAACTCGCTTAGTATGCACACACCGTTGACGCATACTGGATGACTAGTCTTACACTCCTTACAGAGAGGGCGACCGTGAACACACACCTTGCGGCCCATACTCCAAAGGATGTCATCAAGCACAAAATCGTCTACACCAGCACTCAATGCTACTTGGTGCCACGCCTCTCTCACTACAACACGCAGAGCCACATCTTCCCACGGAGTAAAGGTTTCCTGTCTCTCCACCTTGATTCTCAATAGTGGTTCAAGCTCGACAATACCAGTCCTCAACGCTATCCTAGTCAAGTGATTATCTACTGGAACTCTCTTATTCCACTTATCCACAATCCTTAGGAGGCCTCTTCTCTCAAGAAACTTTGCAAGAAGCATAGGCTTCTTCTCTACTGGGTCACTATAAGCCTCAAAGACGCGTAGGTGTTCAACAAACCCAGGAGCCTCCGGGTTCCAAGTATGTAAATAGCCCTGGCTCTCCTCCACAATTCTGAGAGCACTGCCACCATAGAGGCTCTTCAGCTTCCTACCAAGATCCCTTAGAAGCCCAGCCCTGAGCTCGGCATCCGGCGGGCAAGCACTCGACACGCATAGCCAGGCGCGGACATCCTCTACTGTAACCCTTTCAAGCCGATCAGCAGTAAAGAAGCTAGGATCCCTCTCAAGCTTCCTACGCCCCAGCCTATACAAAAGGTCAGCACCATGGTACAAGCTCTCCCCAGAGAGCCTCGCCTCATAGGGTCTACCCGGCCGGCTAAGACGATGATCCATAGCAACCATCACGAGGAAGTACATTGCGACAGTCTCAGGGTCAACATCCTTCTCGGGGTAGTATCTAGGATCATCAAAGCCTTCTGGTTCATATCTCCTGACAATACTCCTCAAGACAACGCCTAGACGAGTAGCCTGCTCATAGCATATCATAGGCAAACATTCTCCACCCAAGCCAACAATGAAAGCGTAGGGCACACCCAAAAGACTTGTGTAATACAAGAATATAACAGCGTGTTCTGCAAAAGCCACAGGGATTTGGACTAGGCCGCGAGGAATTCTTGGGAACCCTATTTTAGCGTTGGTCTACACACTTAGTACTTGAAGGTGTGTAACATGCTTAGAATAGGCTTCTATGGGTTCGGCTCAATAGGCCGGCTAGCTGCTAGACTAGCCCTAGAGAGGGGCTATGAGGTAGTTGGAGCCGTTGACATAGACCCTTCAATTGTTGGAAAAGACGTGGGCGAAGTCATTGGTGTAGGCCGTCTAGGAGCGCCAGTCTCTAGAGATGTAGGCGTACTTGCTGACGCAGAAGTAGTAATACATGCCACAGGATCATACCTTGACAAGGTGTACCCACAAATACTTGAACTCATAAAGCTCGGTGTGAACGTTGTATCCACTTGTGAGACACTAGCATACCCATGGTACCGCTATCCCATCCTAGCCCGTAGACTCGACTGGCTCGCTCAGTCATACAATGTGACAGTCATAGGTACAGGGATAAACCCTGGCTTCCTGCTTGACACACTTGTGGCGATACTAGCCTCCTCAGTGAGCATAGTAGAGAAGATAACTGCCATAAGAAGCCTAGACGCAACAAAGAGGAGGAAACCCTTCCAGAAAAAGATAGGAATGGGGCTAGACCCCGAAACTGCCAAGAGGATGCTTGCAGAGGGTCAACTCACTGGACACGTAGGCTACGCAGAGTCTGTCATGCTCATAGCTGACGCAGCAGGAATACAGCCAGCAAGAGTGATAGAAGGACAAGACGTGGTCGTAGCAGAAAAAGACTACGAGTCAGGGCGGATGAGAATAGAGAAAGGTAAAGTCTTAGGGATAAAAGGCTACGGAGCAGCAATAGTAGACAACAAAGAGGTCATACGAATAGAGTTCCACGCCTATGCAGGAGCAGAGGAATACGATGAAATACGCATTGAAGGCAAACACTACGACGTAACATGGAGGAGTAGTGGTACGCCAGGAGACCTAGGGACAGCATCAGTGGTCCTAGGTGTTGCAGACATAACACCAGAGTTGCTTCCAGGGCTTCTAACAATGGCAGACCTAGTACCATTAAGACCAAAAATACAAGCCAGATAGCCTAATACAGATAATGCATTAACTCTTCCAGTGACCAAGTAGTTTTGTGTATATGATACGAATCACGGAGAGAATTGTATTATCTTGATGTTATTTATTATTTTATAAAAGTTACGAGTTGACCTATTTTGTTCATTGCTTGTTCTCGTGGGAGATAAATGGTGTGACATTGGGGTTTAAGTGTTTAGTGCTGTTCTTAGTGTATTCTTGACTTCCTTGCCTTCCTTGTAGACCATTACTATGTTTTGTGGATTAGTGAGTGCTTGTGGGTTTGTTAGGGGGTTTTCTTTGATTACTATGATATCCGCTAGTGTACCTTTCTGTAGTTTTCCTGTTTTTTCTTTTTATTCTGCTATGTAGGCTGCATGTGTTGTTGCCGCTTTTAGGGCTTCCAGAGGTGTTAATCCTATGTCGTTTATTAGGTTTATTATTTCTAGGCTGTTGAGGCCGTAGAGTTTTAGTTGTGGCGGCGAGAAGAATATGTCCGTTCCTGTGGCTAGTTTTACGCCTGCTTTATAGGCTTTTCTTATGTTGTTTACGTGGGTTTCGTAGACTTCTTCTGCCTTCTCTATTGCCCAGTCGGGCATGCCTAGTTCTCTGCCGTGTTGTATGATTAGTTTTACTATTGTTAGTGTTGGTATTATGACTGCGTTCTTTTCTAGTGCTAGGTTTATGCCGTCTTCGTCTATGTAGATAGCGTGGGCTATGCGTGTTATGCCTGCCTCTAACGCGTTTACTATGCCCTCAGCCCCTTCTGCGTGTGCGTGGACGAATTTGTGGGCTCTATGGGCTTCTTCTACTATTGCTTTGAGTTCGTCCATGGTGAATTGTGGGTATTCGGGTCTATCGAGTTGTGATGCTACTCCTCCTGTCGTGAATACTTTTATGAAGTCTGCTCCTGCTCGGAGTGCGTGCCTTGCTGCTTTCCTACACTCGCTTGGACCGTCGCAGAGTAGTGCTGAGAATGGTGTCTTTAGCTTTGTTGTTCTGGCATCCACGTATTCTACTGGGAGGAAGTGTATGTCGCCGTGCCCGAATGTTTGGCTCACTGTGTAGCCTGCAGCTACTATCCTAGGAGAGCGTATCTCTCCCTCCTTCTCTGCCTGCTTTAGTTCTAGGCTTATCAGTCCGCCAGCGTCAACTATTGTTGTATATCCAGCGTCGAGCACAGCTTCAAGGTCTCGTATACTCCTCGCTACTAGTGTTGCATAGGGCGTTATGAGGGGCTCTTTGATGTAGTCTCCTGATCTTAGTCCCGTAATGTGGATGTGTGCATCTATGAGTCCTGGCATTATCGTTGCGTTAGATGGTAGCTCTGGCTCCTCTACGTCGCTTGGTGCCTCAACACTACCCCGTGTGCCAGCATCAACTATTATGCCTTCAGTCTCGTCAACGACCACACAACCATCCTCTATGACTTTCTGAGAAGAGGGATCTATGAGCCTGCCACAGAGAACCTTCTTAGTAACCTCCTGGCCCATGAGGGGGACACCAGTGTAAGTATAGGGTTTGCGAGAGGCAAAAGTATTGTCTCTCCTAGGTCTGAGCTTTCATTGGTTTAGCCAATAGGTGTATGGTTCATATTGCGTGTATGAGGACAGGCCTGCGTTTTTGAGACATATAGGGGTTTAGTATTGGTAGCGCTTTCATAGATATAGTGAGTTACAATAAGGAGCAAGACCTCTATACCATTTCTAAGGTTATCAAGGTTGTCTCAAACCCTAGAGAGTCGTGACGTTAAAAGAGTATTATTATACTCCTCAAACTGCATACACTCATGTACTATACTGGGGTAAGCTTTGACAAAGAGGAAGCCTATAGTAGTATACGTTAATCCGGACAAACCAGATTACATTATACTTGAACGCATAGGCGAGAAGGTTCGTGCTGGAGCACTAGTGGTATACCCCACAGATACGGTATACGGTATTGGCACAACACCTTTTGACGTAGATGCTGTCGGGAGAGTTTTTGAGGCAAAAAAGAGGCCCCTAGGAAAACCTGTCCCTGTTCTTGTCTCAGGAATTGATGTTGCTAGGAGATTAGTTGACGTGACTTATGACGCTGAGAAGCTCATGAGGAGGTTTTGGCCTGGTGGCTTGACCATAGTGTTGAGGGCCAAGCCAGATGTTCCATCGATAGTTCATGGCGGCACTGGGAAGGTAGGAGTGCGAATGCCTAATCACAAGGTAGCACTCATACTCATCGAAAAGTCGGGCGGAGCACTAGTAGGTACAAGCGCTAATATACACCGTCAACCTCCACCTAAAACAGCTGAAGAAGCAATTGAGCAACTTGGTGACCATGTAGACTATGTTATTGATAGTGGGCCTGCACCCGGAGGGAAGCCAAGCACAGTCATAGACTTAACGATGTCTCCTCCAAGGATAGTTAGACGCGGGCCAGTAACAAGAGAAGATATCGAGAGTGTTTTAGGTGTAGAGGTTGTCGAGTGAATAGCAGCTTCTCCTACCTTCTCTCTATGGGTTCTGCTAGGCCAAGCCTAGACGCTGCAACAATTAATTGGCCAGCTGCTATGCCTCCGTCGCCTGGAGGAAGCCTCTTTTGTAGCTTAAGATCCAACTCATGTTCTTTGAGTACTTGCCTTACACCCCTGACTATGTAGGTGTTGACCGACGCGCCACCAGAAATGTAGACACTATTACTGGAGGCAGATGAAGCCACATTTGCTGCTATCTCTCCCAGGGCCCTGCCTAGGCCATATTGTATAGTTGCAGCTACATCACGCACATTTATACCAGAGTCAAGGGCCTCTATGACCCATTCGACGAGGCTATATGTGTCAATGACTAGTCTCCCATGGCGCGTTTTTATGGGAGGCGTGTATCCAAGGTCTCTGCCGTTGCGCGCTGCTGCTTCAAGCCTCATAGCGGGCTCTCCCTCGTAGCCTCTGCTCCATGCAACTCCGAGCAGGGCTGCTAGAGCGTCAAGTGTCCGACCCATACTCGTTGTTATAGGGGCCCCTAAGCCTTTGGCGGCTTGCCTATATGCTACTATTGCTTCACGCTCTCCGTAGGGTAGATACTTCTTGTCAAGAAGGCTGCGGCGAGTCAGTAGGCTTAGTACCTCTTCTTCATTCCAGCCCATAGCGGCCAATAGTCCTATGAGGGCCCTGGTAGGGTACTCTGCCGCTCGGTCACCGCCTGGGAGGCGGAAGACTTCTAGGCTGCCAACACGCTTGTATTCGTTGTAGCTCGCCAATAACACTTCGCCACCCCAGATAGTGCCGTCTTCACCGTACCCAGTACCGTCAATAGTTATTGCAACATTGACTTCGTCAAGAGACATACCATATTCTAGGAAGGCCGAGGCTGCATGTGCATGATGGTGCTGCACCTCAACAAGCTCTACACCGTACTCTTCTGCAAGCTTAACAGCAAGCCTCCGTGTATGATATAGTGGATGCATGTCAAGAGCCACAAACCTCGGCTTGACACTATATATACTCATGAACCAGCGTAGCTCCTTCTCTAGCGCCTCTAGCTGGCCAGGCTCATCCATATCACCAATAAACTGTGTTGGCAGAATCTTGTCCTCAAAGGATAGCGCGCCAGTGTTTTGGAGTTCCGCACCAACAGCAACAGCTTCTGGAAGCTTTACAGGCACGTGAAGCCATAGCGGGGCATAGCCGCGTGCACGCCTAAGAAACACAAGCTCGTCATCAGTATACCTTAAGACACTATCATCTACACGGTGTACAATCTCTCGTTCATGCTCGATAACATAATCAGCTATATCCTTTAAGTGAGTGAAAACACACTCAAGGTTAGTGCACATGGGGTAGCCCGACTTGTTACCACTAGTCATTATTAGAAAGCCATCGCTAAGGGCCTCCAGGAGGAGTGCTTGGAACCCTGTGTATGGAAGCATTACGCCTATGGTGTCAAGGCCTGGTGCTACTAGTTCAGATACCGGGCTGTCATCGCGTTTGGGGAGAAGTAGGATAGGCCTCTCGGGACTTTCCAAAACGGTACAAGCTCCTCGCGGTAATAATGCTATGCGTTCAACAACACTGCAATCGCGGGCCATTAGTGCAAAGGGCTTGGTTGGCCTCATCTTTCTCCTACGTAGCTCTTCAACCACATCATCACGAGATGCTAGGGCAGCTAAGTGGTAGCCCCCAACACCTTTTATGGCTAGTATGTAGCCTTGCTCTATCATGCTTGCTGCCCAGGAAACAGGGTCACTAACTGGTACCTTCCTACCCTCCATGTCGTAAACATACGTGCGGGGCCCACAATACCTACAGCTTATTCCTTGAGCATGGAAACGGCGCAGATTACTTGGATCTTCGTAGTCTCTCTTACACCATGTGCAGAGAGGAAAAGCTCTCATTGCAGTGTTTTCTCTATCGTAGGGCACTTCATACATCATTGAAAACCTGGGCCCACACCACGCACAACTGTTCCATGGGTATCTGTACCACCTATCCATAGAGTCATGTATCTCCCTCAAGCAGTCCCTACATATGCCAAAGTCTGGTGGTATCATACTTCTTTTGCTCTTCCTGCGCTCGCTCCTCCTAATCTCAAAACCACGAAGACCCATTGGTTTGACTTCTTTGATATCAATCTCTTCGATTCTTGCAGGAGGGGGCTTCTCAGTGTTTAGCCCCTTGAGGAACGAGGCTATGGCGTGGTCAGGACCTTCAACATACATTTCTACTTCGCTTCCACCAAGGTTTAAGACGTAGCCTGAGACACCACGGCTTATGGCGAGCCTGTATACAAATGGCCGAAAGCCTACGCCTTGCACTATACCTACTACTCTTATCTTAAGGGCCCTACGCTCCAAAACATCCGCCCTCTATTAAGAGGCAAGGCTAGTCTGGAGGAGTTGAAGACTAGCATATCCTCGGCACAAGCTCGCCGCTTGGCGGCTCTAGGATCCTTATGCCGCCAGCAACACTCTTCAAGAGGACCCTACCAGCGTGACGGGGATCCTTGGGCTTATAGACTTGCCCTATTATGCTCGCCTTATCATAGCCGAGCTTTCTCATGTACTTTACTACCTCGTCAGCATAGTCAGAGTCAACAGCAAGCACAGCCATACCCTCATTAGCCAGGCTTAAGGGATCTATACCAAGCATTTCAGCATACTCTCTTACTTGTGGGCGTATGGGTATGCTCTCCTCATCAAGCACTATTACAGTCTCAGTCTTTTTAGCCCACGTATTAACCAGCATAGCAACACCTCCTCTTGTAGGATCCCCAGCCCCATGTATGGCATCAGCATAACGCTCAATCAGTGGTATCATGAGGTCTGTTAGTGGTTTTACATCACTTACAATGTCCGTGTTTGCCCCTATGCCTTGCTGTGCTGCCATTATTGCTGCACCATGATCCCCTACATAGCCGCTAACAATGATTTTGTCGCCAGGCTTTATGTCACTATCACGTATGGGTTTCTTTGCTACTCCTATACCCATTGATGCTATTATTATGCCGTCAAGCTGGCCTTTAGGCATAGTCTTAAAGTCTCCGCCTATTAGTGCCACATTATTTGACTTTAGTGTATCTATATAGCTACTAATTATCTTGTTAAAATCCTCTAGAGGAAATCCCTCCTCGACTACAACAGCGTCTAGCGCCGCTATGGGCTTTGCGCCAACCATCAATAAGTCGTTTATCGTCCCGCTTGCCGCGAGCCTCCCCAGGTCGCCGCCAGGAAAGAATATTGGTTTAACTGTATAGGAATCAACTGTCACAGCTACATAGCCTTCATCACCTAAGGGTATCAGTGCTGCATCATCTAGTGAGTCAAGGCCAGAGCCCTCACCCACCTTCCATAAGTTAGGCGGAACTCTTTGCACGATAAGGTTCTCGACAATCTCCTCTGTCTCTTTGCCACCAGCTCCATGTGCTAGAGTTATATACCTCCATAGCCGCGTGTACCAAGTCAAGCGACTACCACCTTAAGTAGTAGAGAGTCTATTGGTTGCTTGGGCCGTAGAGTCTTAGGAGTTCATCAGCTTTCCTCTCGAGCTCTTCTATAAAATCTGTGATTTCCTTAATCATACTATTTGCCTCGTCTGGCTTAAGCTTCTCTATTATAACACCAGCATGCACTATTACAAGGTCTCCGGGCTTCACGTCCTCTATAGATGAGGCATCAACCTCCCTTAATACGCCATCGCCAAAGTCTACTAGGGCTATGCGGCCCCTCAACTCTTTTACTTCAGCTGGTATACCCAAACACATAACTCATACACCTACAACACACGGCTTATCAGCGTCAATCTATGAACTAAGCCAGCGAAAAGAAAACTAATCTAGTTAGGAAAAGACGTTGCATTACACTATACCAAGGCTTTTGGCTATCTCCTCGGCTAACCCTCCTCCACCAAATCTTGCCCAGACAGAGCACGCTCCCTCACTGCTAACCATGCATGGCCCATATGGTGTGCCTGGTGTACATACCTTCATGAATAGTGGACAGTCTGTGGGCTTTGCTATGCCTAGTGTTACCTCTGCACAGCGGCATCCCGGTGGTAGGTCGTACTTCCATTCTTCAGGTGTTAACTCCTTAATACCGTACTCATGCATTGCATCAATGTTATGGTACTTCTCGCGGAACGCTAACCCGCTATTTGGTACAAAGCCTATGCCGCGCCAGGCAGCATCAACAACCTCACAGCATTCATTAATGAGCTTTTGCGCCTTCTTGTTTCCCTCCCATGTTACGGCTCTCTTGTACTCGTTAACAAGCCTAGGCTTGCCTTCAACGTGCTGCTTAAGTATCTCTAGTATGGCTAGTAGCACATCGATAGGCTCGAAACCAGCGACAACAGTGGGTATACCATATTCCTTGACAGCAAACTCCCATGCCTTGGCACCAACTATTGTGGACACATGACCTGGCGCGATTACCCCCTTTATAGGGTTCTCTTTATGTGTTGTAAACGTGTACCTCATTATTGGCGGTGTCAAACGATGAACATTGAGTATCTTTAGGTTATCTGGTACAATCCCATGAACTACAGGGCCTGCTGTTGCTGGTGCTGTAGTCTCAAAACCTATAGCAAAGAATACGCTGGGCTTCTTATCCTTACGGGCCATGCGGATTGCGTCCAGGAAGCTATACACAACTGCAACATCACCGCCAGCCGCTCTAGCTTCTTCAAGACTGCGCAACTCCTTTCCTCGCTTGCCTGAGCCAGGTAACCTATAAGCGTCACCATATGTGTAGACGCGTACCCCTTCTAAGCTAAGCTTTATCAATACATCAACATAGTATGCCGGTGTTATACACACAGGACAACCTGGCCCAGCAACGAGCTCTACCTCGGGTGGCATCAAGCTTCTTAGTCCGTAATGAGTAACTGTCCATTCATGTGTGCCACAGAAATCCATTATTTTGATGATGTCCACGCCTGCACGCTTAGCTGCTAAAGGTGCTAACTTTCTTATCTTATCGGTTATCTTGATAGAGAGTTCACGATTACGCAGAGTTGACTCTACAATGTTAAGCTTAGACGAGTCCATCCTAGAGTTATTAAGTGTGGTTTCTAGTGACGGAGACTGTGCCAAAACGGACACCTGCCCGAGGGGCAAGCATATTATTACCTATTTTAGCACACCACACAACGAGTATTAACCTATATTAGTTTTATTTAAAGCAAACGACATAATTATTAGTTTATGAACTTATAGCATTGTGTACTCATATCGTCTACTGCACGATAACGTTAATAACCCTTCATGCTGGCCTCTATGAAGCCAGGCCTCTCGCTAGATGCAAATAGACTCAGCCCTCAAATTTATCTGGATTGGTGGTAGCTGTGGCTGAACGTCAACTGAGCGGGGAGCAGTACACTCTCAGTAAGCTAGTTATTGAAACATTGATAATTACTCCAAGTGGTGCAATGAGCCCAGGTATATTATCAGCCACAGCTGTTATTGTTGGCATGCATATTGGAATGCTTGGAGGCTTCTTAGTTGCCTTAGGTCATATGTTGTTTGAAATACCTTACATAGTAGTTATAATGCTATGGACAAGTAAGTTTAGTTCTGTTCTCAGGAAGCTTGAAAAGCCGCTAGCCCTGCTAACTCTCCTTGTAGCTACCTATTTTGCTTTGGGGCTTATAAGTGAGGGAATACCAATACTACGTAATGGAGAATTCAGCCTAAATAATGCCGATATACGTGTAGATAGCTGGTTACAAGCCGTTTTCTACGGTATGCTGTTCACGGGAGCTAACCCGCACTTTCTTGCTTGGTGGTTGACAATAGCACTACCACTGATACGCGGTGCATCACAATACGGGCTTAAGGGTTTTGTTGTAATGTATGCATCGCATGTATGGATGGACTATGTTTGGCTTATATTCTTAGCTTTCATAGGTGCCGGTCTCGCCTTAATGGCTAGACTCTATGGCTTCTTACTGCTGGCTATGAGTGTGTTACTCCTTATCTTTGGCTTAGATGTCTTTACTAGGACATATGTGGAAAGAAGGGTTCTGCCCTTCTAGTCTCAATTACAGGTATATATAATTGTGGAGCACTAAGTTT
>JALTZF010000040.1 GCA_027046265.1 Pyrodictiaceae archaeon | reverse complement strand
CGATATAGTCGGCTTTGAGCTCTATGGCTGCAGCATTTATGATGTATCTTTTAATTATTCCACAAACACTACATACTGGTCTCCGTACTTTTCGGGCCAACTCGTAAACGTTGAGGCCAAGGACCTCCTCAACATTAACAACAATACATTCTAAGCCAAGATCTTCACAAGCTTGCAGCACGGCCTCCTTACTCTTTAGTGAGTAAGCACCGTAGCCTAGATCTATATGTAAACCAGTTATGATTACGCCCTTAGGCTTAGCTACTCGAACCATGGCCCTAAGCATGGCTGCACTATCTTTTCCGCCGGACAGTGCTGCCAGAATCTTTACACCTTGACGGAGCACTCCAACTCTCTTAAGTACTCGTTCAACCTTTTTCTCAACGTATTCTTGAAAATGGTCAGAGCATAAGTATAGGCGCGCATAGCGAATATAAGCGACAGCAGGTTTACCGCAGTACTTACAAGTCCTAACCACCGCTCGCTGTTCTGATAACTGTGACTTCGTCATCATTATCCAGCTCCTCCTCCTCTAGCAAGGGTCTTCCATTCTTTATTACTACAGCATCATCAAAAGAATACCCTAGCTTACGCAACAACTCAGATACACGCCTTGTCTCAAGCTCAACTACAGCGTTTTTACCTTCAGGGATTAACCTCACCTTTACACGTATACCAGGCATCGGAACATGCACACCCATGCTCTAAACAGCGTTACACCAAACATTGTATTAGCTTATCGCCGAGACGACTAGAACCTAGATACACACTCCACTCTAACCATTACTCTTGACTAACCCCAGGAAAAGGAGGGGCAGCTAGTGCTTAGCAGCTACCCTGGCTATAAGCGAAGCAGTTAGTGGCTTCTCCCTGAAGCCTCCCCGCAGCCTATCAGCCTCAGCAAGTATGCGTACCGCCTCGTTAGCCACCTTTATAGCGTCAAGAACCCCCGCTCCAGCCACAAACTCGTCAGTTACCCTGTTAGCTATGGCAGCACACACAGAGCCTGCTCGGAGTCCATATATGGATGCTAAAGTAAATATTGTGGCTGTTTCCATCTCGAAACTCAGTACACCCATTGCCCTCAAGTCGTCAAGTCGGCGCTCTACCCCGCTCCACATATAGTTCTTGAAGCCTTGTCTTGTTTGGCCTAAATGGAATGTTGTAGTTGAAGCGACTACGCCAACATGATACCTTACTCCCAGACTTTCCGCAGCCTCGATCAACGCCATGAGAACGTCTACAGAGGAGTATGCAGGATATTCTGGCGGCGCATAATCCATGCTTGCCCCATCAAGTCTCACAGCTGCAGCAGCTATTATGATATCACCCGGCCTAATGTACTCTTGTATCGCTCCAGTCGTGCCAACCCTAATCATTGTATGTACTCCTATGCGAGCAAGCTCCTCTATAGCTATTGCAGTTGAAGGTCCTCCTATGCCAGTGCTCAGAGCACCTATTTCAACTCCCTTATATTTGCCGCGTGCACTCCTATACTCTCTATGTTGTGTTATTATGGTGTACTCATCCCACGTCTGGGCTATCTTATCAACACGCTCTGGGTCACCGGGCATAAGAACATAAGGAGGAATATCGCCTCTACCCAAAGCTATGTGATACATCTTTCCTCCAAGTATAGGTTCACTCGCCTTTGTCTGTGTAGCATTCAAGGTGGTTAATCACCTCCAGCAGCGCTACAGCTGGTATGATGGCTAATTTGTCAGATAGAGTATTAGGTAGTAACTCACCTATAGGTCTTAAGCAGGTGCATTACACAAATGTTCTTACTGGGTTAGTGTGGCAATGAGTTCTCTTAACAATGTCAAAGACTATGATACTCTCGTCAAGGAAATTATGGAATGTAAAAAGTGTAGACTCCATAAATCTCGCACGAATCCTGTGCCTGGTGAGGGCCCTATCAAGGCTAACGTCATGGTTGTAGGTGAAGCTCCTGGCAGGAAAGAGGACGAGCAGGGGCGCCCCTTCGTTGGGCCAGCAGGCCAGTTACTAACTAGGCTTCTAGAGTTAGCTGGGCTGAAGAGGAGTGAAGTATACATAACTAATGTGGTGAAGTGCAGGCCGCCTGGCAACCGCGATCCTCGAGAAGATGAAATAGAGACTTGTTTGCCTTACCTACTGAAGCAGATAGAACTCATAAAGCCTAAGGTAATAATAGCTGTTGGACGTCATGCAGCGCGAACACTGTATACTCTTGCAAGCCTTAAGTGGTACTCTATGTCTAAGCAGCATGGCGAAGTCCGTGAAGCTATGATAGCAAGTGTAAAAGTTAAGATTATACCTACATATCACCCTGCCGCCGCTCTTTATAAGCCTCCTATACGTGAGATTCTAGAGAAGGATTTTCGAGGGCCTATCGCTGAAGCCATAAGGAGTATTAAGCACAGTAGCTCAAGGCCCATGAGAAAACAACTAAGCCTTTTCGACTTCATGTCTGAATCCAGATCTAATAGTAGCAGTAACAAGTAACGCGACAATTACTGCTTCAGCTAAGATAATAGTATACACCATAGCAGTATTACTGACACCCTGTCTTTCCTTCAAGTATACGCTTTGAGTAATATTGCTATGCAAGTCCTCTATAGCGTCAATCGCGAGGGCGGAAAACGCGCGTACTAATGCGTCGGTTCCAAGGTCGAGTATGAACAACTCTTTATTGTTAACCCCTGTTATGTTCGCAAGTTCGTCTCCATAGCTTAGTGCATATCTAAAGTATAGATCTCCTGGGAAGGCTGAAACTAAGCCGCTAATCGACCTTACGTTATTATAATGTTGTATAATACATTTAGCCGATGAAGTTGACGCAAGCAAGCTTTCAATATAGGAGATTATGAAAAGTGCAAGCCCCATTCCAAGCACGTAATTACCATCCCTAATAGCTTTATCCATATCATTAAGCCAGCTTAACAGCGTGCTATTATCAATACTAACTGGTATGTTTTCATATTCCAAGATACTAGTTATATAGTTATAGGAAAGCCTAGCATAGTTGGCAAGGAATAGTGTCATGTTGCTTAAGTGTCTGCAGTATACTAAGGGCCCCCTCATATGATGAGCGGCCTTGGCCCAAGTTTCAGCTGATAGCGCACGCAACAATGCTAAAGCTTTCCCGGCCTGTTCGCCGCTCTTTGTATTCTCACGAACTCTTTTTGCTAAATGAAGACGGTAAGTTGCTTCTGCTAGAGCAACATACCTCCAATAGTAGCATGTGTTCCTCTTACTTAGAGACTCAAGCTCCTTCTCTATCTGGACAGTTGCTCTTTGGATGGCGTTGCCGAGAGTTGTGTTAAGCTCTTCCTCGACACGTGCAAAGAGCCCCTTCTTTTCTAGGTGCTCAGCAACTCTCAAGAGTCCTACAAACGCAAGACTTGCTGCAGCATAATAATCTTCATTTTGAAGGGCTTTGCGTGCATAGTTAATCGCTGTACTTGCAGCTTTTCTCACTTCTGGGTTGTCAACATAACTTAGGAGATCAATTGTATATGTTATGAATTTTTCGGCATCTGCCCCAAAGACTCTAAGAGCTTCTGCGGGTATAACTCTGGTTCGTGGAGCTGGAATAGTCTGCTTTGCTGTATTCTTATAAGTAATGCTTGATAGCCTGTATGCTGCGTCAATTATGCTGCATACTGGTACTACGGAAATTATCTTTGTGATCTTGGTTTTTGTGCTATTGTTTAGTGCTTCATACTCTGATTGAGGCATTAGTATTTGTCTGTATCCAGCTTGCGCGGCTGCTTTTGATTTTTCTAGAATACCAGCTACTGGGAGGACCAAGCCAGTTAGTGAGACCATTCCCGTCATAGTATTGTTTATGGTGTCAAGAGCTATTCCCTTCAATAAACCCAAGATTGAGCTAGCTATAAAGCCGCTAGCGCTTGGTCCACTGACACTAGTGTTTATCTTAAACTCAATAACAGCATTAAGGGTACGCGGATCACGGCCATCAAGTAGAGAGGAGGTAATAAGTGCTACCTTTATAGAGTAAATAGTGCTATCATCGACTTTATCTATAGGCTCAGCTACTACTTCCCCACTACCGGGTTCGAGATGAATCGTGGCTGGTATAACTAAGCCTTTACCAGTATTAATATCTATAGCTAGTAGTCCAAGTTGTATAGGATAGTACTGTAGTGCGTTAGAGAATGCTGAGAAAGTTGCGAGTAATAAGAGCGCCAACGCTATTAGTTTCTTATTAACACTCACAGCAGGCCACCACTCTCATGGCTAGCGTATCTGCTAGTAGGGAGTGCGTGAAATTATCCTTGCTCTGTTCTGTACCATTCTGTAGTTGTTCTATAGGCCCTAGTAAAATTATAGGCTTCACTCTATGTTTTCAACTCTAGGGAGAGAATGTTTTGAGTAGGGAAATAGATCTCGCAACGCTTAAGGAGTTTTTAGAGAAAGAGATAGAGGATCTCGAACGTAAGCTACAACTTTACCAGGCTATACTAGCACTATTAAACGAGCAAATGGGCCTCAGAACTCAAAGGCTTGGTCGTGGCAAAGAATTTAGAGACTCTAGTGGAAGACTTGTAGCAGTCCTCTCTCACGCACGTGATCGCGTAATTCTAACACTCTATAAACCTGTCTCAGAATCTGACCCCTATATGAGATACGCACTGAGGACTCTTGGAAGGCTAGTTAATGAATCTGAGGGCCTCGAATATAGTGTTGAGAAAGACGATGATGGTAGGATTAAAGCAATAATGGTCCTTGGCGTTACGAAAGACTATATAGATGACATAATTGCTACACTGGAATACACAGCAATGAAGATATCCTCGAGGAAGTAGGCGCGAAGAGCATTATTTACCTGGAAGGTTTAACTATTAAGTCAATTACCACCTGGCATTTGCGTGGGCCGACACTTCGGACAACCCTTGATCCAGTAATTTTGAAAAACTCCACACCAATTTCTCTTAGTCTCCTAGCAACCATGGTCTCAGCTTTTCTCCTAGGATCTTCTCCAGGAAGCTCAACTACGTGTACGTAGACATGTAGATACCCGCCATTTCTCTTCAAGCCTTGTAAAGCAAAAGGCAAGTGCTCCAAAGCCTTCTCGGGTAGCGGCATGAGAATCCTGTCAGCGAGACTGTGAAGAAGGTCTGGAACAACTATTGAGGCATCACCTTGTATTGGGACTACCTTTTCCTCAACCTTATTCAGCTTAATATTAATGACCATGTACTTGTACGCGTATGGGTTTATATCAATGCTATGGACCTTAACTTTTTTCTTCTTAGCCATTATAATAGAGAAAAGACCCACACCTGCATACATGTTAATTACTATTTCTCCTTCATTTACAGTTTTCGCTATTCTTTCATGCTCAAAGGAGAGGCGTGGGGTGATGTAAACTTTACGTATGTCAACCTTAAACCTACACCCATGTTCTCTGTAGATTGTTTCGCTACGTTTCTCGCCAGCCAAGTGCACAAACTCGCGGAGCCTATAGTCTCCATCGACGGGAGAGGCTGTTGCCCACACAGACTTAACATAAGGTATAGACCTAAGAATTTCCTCTGCGAGAGGCTGCAACACAGAGTAATCTATATCGAAGGGTTTTCGTATCACAGCAATGTCGCCTATAATGTCTATACGGTGCCAAAACATTCTATCTCTCTCAGGGCCATATACGCGCCTAATGATTTCCTTCATCAGTTTGCCTTTTGTCACGATGTCACCCGTAGAAGCGTAATATAGCGGGGTCATCCAAGGCTAAACTCATCATGGCAGAGGCTTCAGCTCCGCCTGAGTATATCAGCCCCCGCCACTTAGTTATAATCGTATAACAGCCGCTGAGTTAATAAATGGAGTACACAGAACAGAGTACATACGGACGTGCCCCTTACTCCCAGCTCAAGTGCCGGGGTGGCCGAGCGGTCAAAGGCGGCGGGCTGCAGTGGAGTCTTTCATCCGCCCATCGTGGAAACCCGTTGATCCCGGGTTCGAATCCCGGCCCCGGCTCCACTCCTCTTTGGTATCCTTGCTAGTAGAGCCTTAGCCCTCGAGCCTAGTGGGACATAGTATAGCTTGTACTCGTTGTGGTAATTAGGTATAATAGTGGGGTTCTAGAAGTAGCATTTTTGGTGTATTGTGGTGCATGAGAACGTTAAGGACATAGTTATTGGGATAGCTCGGCGGCGCGGCCTTCAACCAAGGCATGTGGCTGATTCGATAAGACTTGATCATCCGCAAGCGCCCTTCTTTATAGAAGTCCGCGAGAGCAGTACTGGGATAATTGTTAGGCTAGGCTATGAAGACATCAAAGATTATATACGTGAAGTAGTAGACGTAGAGGATGACCCCCGAGGAGTCATAGAAGAATTGCTAGATGATATGGCTAGTGTAGCCTATGAGATCGCTGAGCACTTAAAACGTAGCGGCATCAAAGCAGTCCTCGACACGCGTTCTGCAACCATGGACGTGCTCAGCGAGTTAGAGGATGCCCTAGAAGAGTAGCAATAGCTACACTATGTCTTGCTCTTGTCTTTTTGTTGGCTCAGCACCAGAAACCTTCATCACTAATATTCAGCATATCTAGCCCTCTTCACAGCCATAGTGATATTACACATTAATACAAGATTAGTGTCTTACAGCTTCTCTCCATATGGTACGTGAAATGCTTTAGAATGAAATAAAAATTGATTATGCAGGTAGTGTAGTAAGGAGTTCCTGGTGTGATGAGCCTCCTCTCACCCCCCTAAGAGGAGCATAGGCAATGACTGTCCTCACGGTAGCTGATTGCTACATAAAAAATATCCGTGAGAGACCGAAGTATAGACTTCTTGATCTACTTGAAGAAAGTGGTGCATATAGGCTCTCTACAGACATTCCACCCGATAAGTTGCGTAACACGAGGGATCCTTTCCAGCTTGTAACAGTCTATGCGTTAGTATGGGGTGGCGAGTTACTATTCAAAAGTGTTAAGGGTACAGTGTCGTATGTTGAAGAGTATAAGGGGAAGAATTTCGTCTTCATCTGGGGTAAAGGCGTTGACCACTCCGATGTAGTGTATACTAGGAGGGGGAATAAGCTTAAGTGGAAGCTCATAGACAGCCTTCCCTCCAAGCCTGAGCCCGTTTTCGCCCTTGACTTCTCGTTAATAGATGAACACCTCGTTAGTGAGGCCAGAAGTCTTAGAAAACAGGTTGGTGCCTCTCTTGGCGTTATAAGGAGATATTTATGGGATAGACACTTGATTTTGTCATCTGTAAAGCCAGGCGTGTATTCGTGGCTTAAAAGTTTCATGGCTACGCCACACGTACAAGTTTCATCGCTTCCCGCTGATGAGGCTCTTCGTTTGCGCGGATACACGAAGATCATACTCCTAGATCCGAGTGCAGAAAAGCCTCTCACACGATCAGAAGTTCTTGAGGCAGATGCATTCATTATAGGTGCTATAGTTGATAGATTACCACGGCCTGGTGCGACACGCGAACTCGAGCTTAGAGGGTACTACGTCCCGCGCAGACTGGAGCTTCGCGGCAGTATACATGGTGTACCCAATAGGATAAACATGATTATCGAGATACTGCTGAAAGCCAGGTACGATTTCTGTGGAGACATAGAGAAAGCCATACTTTCAACTATGAGTCCACATGATGCACGATTGCGTGCAATGGTGGAATTAGCAAGATGGAGCCGAGGCAGAAGACGATATGTTCCTTGTAGACTATACTATTTATTATCTTCTTGGCTGCCCTTATCATTCAAAGACTTTGTAAGAGCTGTACGTATGGCTGGATTAGAACTAAAGAATGAAGACAAGTGTTAAATAATTAAGGATTAAACAGTTGCTCCGTATATTGCATAACTATGGTAATTAGATTGAGTGTGTTACTTGAATAGTTTCACATTGTCATACGAGTAGTTTATAGTTGTTCTTCTCCTTTTTTATGACTCCTTTTTCTTCAAGGAGATCAAGTGCATCATGATAATAGTATTCTTCCACTCTTATACCATACCATTCATAGAACTTTTCTTTTATCTCACTAAGACTCCATATCTTTTTACCAGTCTCTTTAGCTTCTTCTCTTAACATTCTTTCTATGAACTGAGTGACGTCTTCAAGTCTTGTCCAAGGATATTGGAACCAAGTCCACTCCTTTACTTCTATATAGTAATAGTCTGGCCTGAATTTTGCAACAGGACTTATCCATTGAAGTGTGGCTATTTTGAGTGTTCTAGGCTTCCAGTTCTCTAAAATGTATTCTCTTGCTAGTAGCAATGTATCACCAGTATCAACGATATCATCGACTAGTAAGGCGTCGTGCTCGCTTAAGTCAACTTTGTAGGGGAATTTGAGTATAGCCTTCTCAGCAGCTTTGGCAGCTTCTGTCCAGTGTTGGCTTTGTATGCTCAGCATGTTTGTGACATTAAGAAAGTCTGCAAGCAGTCTAGCAGGAACATAGCCTCCCCTTGCAACGGCTATTATAACGGTTGGCTTGTAACCACTCTCTTTTATCTTTCTTGCTAGGCCTCTACTCCACTCAACAATTTCCTCCCATGACACCAGCTTCACGGGTACCCGTGGCACGGGAGGTTCACCTAGAAACAGATAGTGTAGGGGGGATTCTAAGAATTACCGTGCATCACAACAAACCCTTGTAATCGCGTCCTCTCACACTTAAGGCGCGGTCGCAACCGGCCCGGCACACGTCATAGGCACCCCTAGCCTCAGAGGGCTAGGGGCGCGAGGGGGCTCGCTCATCCCGTAGCCATAGTCTTTGCCTAGAATATTCTAGTGGTGTGCCCCGCTTGACCGCCCCGCTTCATTGTTCCCGTAGCCGGGCCTCTGCGGGTGTGAGACCAGCGGGGCCAAGGTAGTATTAATTATTAGAGTTGGACTTATAGGCCTTAATCTGCTGACCAGTAACACGGTACAGTGTGCTCTCTAAAAAGCATGATATAGAGCATGTGAAAAAGTGTCACAGCCCATTAAGCATTTCTTGGTTGGGGTGACACAGTCTGAAGGTAATGGGTATAGATGTTGAGCCTGGCTGTAAATATGGCCCATTATGCTTTAGTGTAGCCTTGCTAGAAAATGGTAAGCTTGTCAATAAGTATGAAAGGGTTCCCCTTTATCGTCTCATACGGCTTGTCTGGGAGTATAGGCCACGCATCCTTGCAGTCGATAACATACTTGAGCTTGCCCGTAACAAGCGCGAGCTAGCCCACATACTTTCTCTAATGCCTTCTGATACCATTATCGTACAAGCAACACGTCTTCCTGATGGCCGCTTTGTAGAATTACGTAAACTAGCACACTTAGCTGGGTTAAATCCTGGCAGTGGGAAGCTATCCCCTTCTCGTACTGCTTACCTTGTTGCTTTGCTTGCAGAAATGGGGTATGGCACTCCCATACGTTACGTAGAGGAGAAAACGAAAATAATAGTTGCAAGGTCAAGAAAGCTTAAGCATGGCGGTATGAGCGCACGACGTTACCAGAGAAGAGTCCGTACAGCTATATTGCGTGCGGCAAAAGACATCAAGAAAGCACTCGATAGGAGTGGACTAGACTACGATTTAATGTTTCGTAAGAGTGGAGGAGGCCTTGATAGTGCTGTATTCATAGTATATGCTCCTCGTAATCATGTTAGTAAAGTTGTGAGGCCACATGAAGACACAGATATAAGGATAGAGATCGAATCTGTCTATAGAAGTGAGATAGAGTTCGTTGACACAATAGAGTACTATGGAAGCACGCGAAGTAAGCCATTCATAATAGTTGGCGTAGACCCAGGGGTATCAACAGGTATAGCTGCTGTTGACTTAAATGGTAAGCCAGTATTTGCGGTTTCAAGGCGAGGTCTTGATAGAGGTGAGGTCATAGCAATAATAAGACAATATGGCATACCTATACTTATAGCAACAGATGTTACGCCAGCACCTGATTTCGTAAGAAAACTTGCTTCCTCTCTTAGGGTGCCAATCTATGAGCCACCTACCTCATTAAGTGTAGAGGAAAAACGTATAATTCTCGACGAGTACATGTCAAAATACCCTGACCTACATAGGGTAGTCGATTCCCATGTAAGAGACGCATTGGCGGCAGCAGTAAAGGCTCTTCACATGTATGAGGGTAAGATGAGGCAGATCGAATCATATGTTAGCAGAATAGGTTTAGACATAGACATAGAAAAAGTTAAGGCTGATGTTATACGTGGTGCAACAATTGCAGAAGCCGTAGAGAATGCCATCAATGAGTTACTAGCCGAAAATTATACTTTGCCGGACATCGACGATGGAAAATCTAGGAATGATACTGATAGCGTCTCTCAGCAGAATACTCAGCTACTAACAGAAATTGAACTGCTAAGAGCTGAGAACAGAGTGCTCAAGAAGAAACTTGCTGAATTAGAGGATACAGTGAGAGCGCTTGAAATAGATTTAAAAATTATGACTACGTCACTAAAGGAGGAAGTAGAAAGAGATAGAGAAATAGCAATGCTTCGTGAGCGAACACTATCACTTCAAGACGAGCTTGAAAGGCTTAGAAACCGTTTACGTAGTGCTGAAGAAAATGTTGAAAAATTGACCAGTTTCGTGTTTGAGATTGCCAAGGGACATATTGTTCCAGCAATAGTGATACATGATCTCTCTTCAAAAACTTTGGGAATTATTGAAGAAAAGTCGAGACATTATGGTAGGCAAATAGTGATTATTGAGTCACCTAACCCTCTAGGCTTAGAAAGGTATGCAGATAAGCTAGCTAGAAGTGTCCTAGCAATTCTTACACCATCACGTCACTATGAAAAGCTTTACCGTACAGCTGAAAGCTTACGCATACCACTACTAGTCATGGAGAAATATGTTGTTGAAAAGATAGGTAATCTGGCATTTCTTGATGGAAGAGTAGTTATTGATGCGTATTCGATATTAGAGGAGTACAAGAAACGTAGTCAAGACACTATTTCACAAAAGGGGCTCAGCATTAATGAGTTTAGGAAGCTCATAGAAGAATATAGAATGAAAAGAGCCCGTCTACTACTTAAAAAATAACAGAGGCATAATATAAGCCTAACTTCACGCTATCATTCCTAGTATACAGTTATTTTGCCCTTTAGTATAAGTTCAGTTATATTCTTGTAGTTGTTAAGTTCCTCCTCTACTATTGATTCTATATCACTTACAATATTGGACCTTAAAGGCTCATTAGGATTCTCCATAAGAACTTTAACGTTTGCAGTCAGTGGTTCATTTATTGGTCTTCCTATTTGACTTAAGAGTTCTACATACACCTCCTTTAATCCACTAATTTCTCTATATATTCTTTTGGCGATATTCATAGCCATTACATTGTAAATCTTTCCAACATGGTTAACAGGGTTCTTGCCTGCTGCAGCTTCAAGACTCATAGGTCTGAGTGGTGTTATGAGTCCATAGCTCCTATTACCACGGCCAGTAGCGCCATCATCTCCGTGTTCTGCGCTTGTTCCAGTCACTGTCAAGTACACAATACCCTTTTCAGGTACGTCGGCAGTGTTGACATGGACGTAGACGTCGTAGTCTGGCGCTATCTTGCTAGCAAGGTCTAACACGGCTTCCTTTATTGTCTCTTTCACGGTAAGATAGTGGTTTACATCCTGTACTAGACTAGATATGGTAGCTGCTGCTATTGTGAGGTCTATCCTCTTCTCTCTGCGCAACCCCATAACCTTAATGTCCTCACCTACTTCGGGATTCTTCTGTTTAAACTCCTTGCTATTCAATAATCTCTCAGTCTCATATACTAGTTTTTCAAGTGTAGAGAATGGCGCGAATCCCACACCAACACTTGTATCATTAGCCAGTGGTACTCTCTCTTTGCCTAGCTCAAATATTCCAACAAGATCAACGCTTCCATGCCCTATCTTATAGTCAACAACTACATGCTCTTCTGGGTTAAGGAAACGAAAGTTGTTCCTTATCCAAGTTTTTACAGCTTTGAGAATTATAGGGCCGATAGGCACTTTCTCTACGCCGCCATCCTCAAGCTTAACCTCAGTTGTTGCACGGCCAGAGACTATTATGTATATAGGTTGGAGTACTTTCCCGCCACCATACCTTGGAGCAGCTTGCCCTCCAACAAGCAGGACTTTGTCAAGATTATGATGTAATATTGTTCCATAATTTTCTATGTAATATCTTGAGAGTTCCCTACTAGCCTGCTCTGCTACTGCATCACTAATCGTGTCGGGATGCCCTAAGCCTTTTCTCTCTACTAGCTCAACAGCCTGATCCTCTATAGGCTGCCATCGCACACTTTCAACAACAATGTTACGGGCCACTTCATGCTCACCTCACTTAATAACCGGGACTATTCCAGTGTATTTAATGTCTTTACTCCCGTGCAATGACTAGCGACTATTATGCCAAATGGTATACTTTATAATTATTATAAATAATATCATAATTATCTATATAATACAGTGATACTCTTCTAATTGTTGTTCAAGCAAGTTAGAACCAGTAATCTTAAATCTTGGATTAAGGTTGTAATGTTTATCTTTGTTTATCCTTGAAAATGAGGGCCAATGAAAAGCTTCGTATCGCTGGATAGCATCAAGAGGCTTAAAAGTGTAGCATACTATTTGGATAGACCTTGTATATTGCCATTGTTCAATATCATCCACATTGTGGTTAAAGTGGTAGCTGCTCTCCTGCAACAATCTCATAGTCAACGCTCACGTATACTACATGGCTTCCCCTAATCAGTGCCCTTCCATACTTAACTCTAGGCTCGTGTGTTCCTGGCTTTAATTCAATGCAATTGTCAAGTACCAAGTTCATTGTAGAGTCAGTCACCTCAAGTTTTCCAACATATTCGCTTCCATCTTTCAATTTTACAAATATTATTCTTCCAGTAGCCTCCCTAAGCACCTTTAACGGATTAACCATCTTTGCACGCTGTTGACGTTGAGACACTCCTTCCTACACCTCCAAGCCCGCAAAAACATGCATGCTATCTCTCTGCCAGTCTAGCGAGACAAGTAGTTTTGGTAATTAAGGCTTTACCCTCTCTGGCCGAATATGTATAGAAGAGACAATAGTTTTACCTCACTGTTAACGTCAATATGCTAAGTTCATTCAAAGATAGTTCTAATATATCAACACAGTAATCAACTATTCTGTTTAGACTCTCTGTTACCAGCCATAGATGACCTAGTAATTTTGCGCTCTTTATCCCTCTTGTCTTTTCCTTAAATTCACCAATAGCACTTTGCTTTATTACGAGGGCTTTCTCTATGAGGGCCTCTGCATCATTTCCAGTAGGCTTCTTGAAGACTTTTACAGTTTCACTAAACAATAATCTTATTGGATTAATGAGATCAGCAAGTCTCTGTGTGTCCTCATCAACATCAAGAGTCTCGGAGACTATCTCAGCTATTCTAGCAACATGGTCACCTATTCTCTCAATGTTCTTAGCTGCTACCATTAAAAGCCCCATAAGAGCATAGTTTTTAACGCCAAGTTCACTTGCTAGGTATCTGTTGCTTAGTGCAAGCATTACTTGTCTCCAAATATGCAAGAATAGCTTATCTGCAACATCGTCTCTACCTGCTACTTCAAGCAATAAATGTGCTTCTCTTCCTCTAATACCATTCTCAAGGTCTTCGAGCATGTGCTCTACTGTTCTAGCCAGCTTGTTAAAACTTTCATTTATAGGCATCGATGAGGGATCAATAATTACTTGTAACACTATCTTTTCAGAAGATTCTTCGACAACTTCAAGGCCCATGGTTCTATGCTCTACCATGCCTAGAAGCTTTTTTATATCTTCACGCTTCATTCCTTTAACAGTTATTTCTATGATATCAGCACCTGCTATGTAGTATGATATTATAAGCCGTAATAAAGAGTCTATTCTCCCTCCTTTAAATTCTATCTTTGCAATATAACCTCTATCCCTGTCAGACATAGTGCGCGTAGGCAATATTCTTAGAGAACCATCAGGCTCGTGGACGACAAGGACTTCACTACCTTTAGTAAGCTTATTTTTCTCAATCCACTCCTTTGGCAACGTTAATATGTATGATCCTCTGCCCGTTATTTGTAATTTACGTATAGATGAAGCCATCACTATTCCCCAAGCTCTAAACTCCTCTCAGCTTGTAAACCAAACCATTATGAGGTTCATAAGCACTGTAGTGTAGAATCCTATACTATGTAGTAGCTAAAGATACTAAAAGGGTAACTCCCTGCAGATTGGAACAAAACCTATCGGTGGTATAAGCTCATTGACTATAGCAGAAGCAGTAATCAAGATAGTGTTGCTAGAGTCTGGCCTCGAAATAGTACCCAAAGAGTTGCATACTCATCCTGTAGTCTTAAGAGCAGCCAAGAGGTATAACATAGCACCTGATGAAATGCTACTGGATAAGACGTTGCATTATAAGGCGATGGAGGCTCTACCTCAGAAATGGAAAAGAGGGCGACCAGATATAGTACATACGACACTACTAATACTTCAAGACTCTATACTAAACCAGAAAGGCTTTCTGCGTGTATACATACACGTATATGACGGCCGTGTATTCATGATCCGTCCAGAAACAAGAATACCAAAACACTATGAGAGGTTTCGTGGACTAATGGCTCAGCTCCTTAAATATGGCAAAGTACCCCCAGACTCCGAAACACCTCTTATAGGACTTGAAGCTAGGAGTCTTAAAGAGTTTGTTAAAAAACATGGCAAACTGATACTTTTATGGGAAAAAGGAGAGCCAGCCAGAGCAGTGGATGTGGTGCGAAAAGCTCTTGTTACGAGATTACCACTAGGCATTGGCATGTTTCCTAGAGGTGACTTCAAGAAAAGTACGCTACGTAAAGCAGCCTATAAATACAGTTTGCTTGGAGGTAAACCATTGAAGGCATGGACGCTCGCATGCACACTCATATCAGAAGCAGAGCGCTTACTTAACATAAAGTATTAAAACACGACGTAAGTGCTTGAAGCCCTTGTAGGCCACGGGGGAAACCGCCGCTCATACAAGGCCGCAAGGCCATACAATCGCGGCGGGGCGGGGGCGTCCCGTGGCCCTGGAGCCTTGATGAGTTATAGTCGGTTTTCTCGTATAAAACTTGATGATTTTCATAGACTAAGCTTACGAAAAGCATGTTTAAGCAAGCCAAAAGATAATGGCAAGACTTCAGATACATGTATATAATAGGGATATACTACTTTTCCAGGAGGCGATGAGGAGGTCTTTTCGTTATAGGACATTCACGGATGACTAAAGCCCCGACAACTGAGCCTTCTTCCTTGAATATAAGTCTCTGATGCGCTGTATACAAGGGCTTCAGGCTAGCTGTCTATCAAGAAACCATACTTTTTCAATATCTTCTTTACATTCTTCGGTATACGTGGGACAACACGCTCAGTAGCAGCTATGTATATAGGCTTTCTTAACCTAGGCCCTTCTACAAAGGCGCCTATGGGGCTCCCTCTATCGTCAAACAATACTACTACCCGATACTTGCCTACAACGTGCTCTCTACGTTGTGCAGCCTGTATAAGTGTCATCACTATAGCACCTCAGTTGCTTAAACTATTTAGTTTTCGGTGGGCAGATAGTGTCCCAGTCTTGTTTATTAGCGATATCCGCAGATTATAGAGGTTTTCCTGGAAGTAGCCTGGCTCAAAGGTGTCGAGGTTGAATTGTTACACACTTACTCGCGGGAGAGGTCTTTGGGTTAGTGGTCCTTCTAGGGCTGAAGTTAAGAGCGGTGTGGCGTTAGTGTCGGGCATCAATGTTTCTGCTGGAGATGAAGTAATTGTGCGTGGTACCCGCGGCCTAACGTTCTATGCTATAGAGGATGGAGTCTCAATATGTGTCCATTTAGGCTCCGGAGCTTCAGTTAGAATAGTCCATGAAGGTTATGATGTTGCCTTAGACTGGATTAATGCGATAGAACGCCTTGAGGCTATGAACGCTAAAAGTATTGTAGTTATAGGGGCTCCGGAGACTGGAAAGTCAACATTATCTCTATGGATAGCTAATCGATTAAAGTTAGGCGTCATAGAAGGTGATGTTGGTCAAAACGAGTTTGGTCTGCCAACATGCGTTTCCTACGCTGTTCATCCTGACAGAAAGGCTTTCTCTCTGCAAGATTTCCCAAGCCCCAAATGCGTCTTTGTTGGCCATGTCTCTGCCGAGAAAGTAGTCGATCTTGTTATATCATCTATAGTCATAGCTGGTAAAGCACTTGGCTCCAACTATGTTGTTGACACTGATGGCTTCATTCAAGGCCGCGGCTTCAGCTATAAAGTAGCACTAATTAAAGCTCTTGAGCCTGATGTGGTCATCCACCTTGGACCAGATTATGCTGGGTTATCTAAAGCTATACGTAGGAAGGGCTATGACGTACTTACTGTGCCTGCTGTTCCTCATCCAAGAGAGCGTGATAGGCTAGACCGCCGCATTTATCGTTCACAACAGTGGGCTCGACTTTTTACTAAAACACGAACTATAACAGTAAGTTTAGATGTCGTGAGCGGCTTGTGTGACTATGGCATTATTTCCGAAGGAGTTATAGTATTTGACTGTCCACGCCGCCGCCTCATAGTTTCAAGAGGCAGGATACCCGTGAGCATAACAGGATACAAGTTGAGACCCGGATGGGAGCGGGGGATAATAGCAGGCTTAATGATAAAGAGAGGAGAGTACATTTTGGGGCTTGTAGAACGTATCAACATTACTGAAGAAAAGGTTATTCTACGTGTCCCCGAAGATGTGGGTGATATTAAGCCCCAAGACGTGATGTTAGGTTGGGTAAAGCTCAGAGAGAAATTTGTCGAAGAACATTTGCAAGTGACGTTACATCCTGAAGCTAGCATGGTTATTGGGCGGTTAAGGTAGGGATTCTAGTCGAGCCTATCCCTTAAATGAGTTAAAATACTTACCTCTATGCTAACCTGTGTTGTATAATACGGTATAAAGCCCGTTAGGGAGGGCTCTATTCGTGGTGCTGCTGATGGGAATAAGTACTTTTTACGCACTGAGACCCCCCACCGAAAATATTGTATTGACAGCACAGGAAGTAGGATAGGGCTCAGTAACACCAGGGACCTACTGTCACATAGTGTTCTCTGCGATAAACTGTAATGCTTACTCAGACACTCTACCTATATTACTCTTGGTTTATATATGGTAGTGCTTGAGGTGTATGCTCATGCCTGGACGTGTGCCACGATATCTTGAGAAACTCACTCCTGTTAGTGAAGCTATCCGCATTATTAGGGAGACTGTAAAGCCTGTATCAGAGATAGAGTCCATGCCTGTCTGGAATGCTGTCGGCCACGTTCTAGCTAAGGATGTTGTTGCAGAACACGACTTTCCCCCCAAGCCTCGCTCAGCCTATGACGGATATGCTGTTAGGTCCTCTGATACGCCTGGCAGGCTTAAAGTTCTGGGAGAGGCTACCATAGGCCGTATAGAACATGGACTACGTGTAGAGCCCGGTACAGCAGTTTATGTATCCACGGGGGCGTATTTGCCTGATGGCGCTGATACCGTCGTTCCTGAGGAGGCTGTGCGGAGGGAGGGTGAGTACATTATTATCGATCGCGAGTTTAAGGCTGGGAAGAACATTGACCCTATAGGGTCCTATGTTCGTAAGGGGCAGCTTTTATTGCCTAAAGGCCATGTTTTGAGCATGTTTGATGTAGTGGCTCTTCTAGATGTTGCTGTAACCAAAGTTGAAGTGTATAGGAAGGTTAAGGTGGGTGTGATAGCTACTGGCACAGAGCTTTTTGAGCCTAGCAACCCTGAAGAGGCTGAAAAACGCATACTACGCGGCGAAGTAGCTGAGACAACGGCAAAACTCGTTGAATACGCGATATCTCGTTATACTCCATGGGCTTCAGTTGTTTGGCGCGTAATGTTGCCAGATGACGTAGACACTATTTCTTGGTATTTAACAAGACAAGGTACAAGCGTCGACGTGATAATCCTTACAGGGGGAACTGGTCCTAGCGATGTAGATCCCTTCTATCAGTTAGCAGAAGTGCTTGAGGCAAAAGTGCTGTTTAGGGGTCTATTCGTGAAAGGAGGCAGGCCTACTAGTGCTATGATACTAAATAACGGCCCGCTTGTAGTAGCTCTTTCAGGCCATCCTATATCGGCTTTTCATGGATTTGTAAGGCTCGTATACCATGTACTAAAACATTTAGGGAACGTTAAGCGCTCCACTGAACCGCCGCTAACAGCGTTGGCGAAACTAGCTTCTCCGGTTAGAAGCAAGAGACCTCAGCCGATTAAGGTTAAGCTAAGGATAGTAAATGGCGTACTAGAAGCAATACCATTGCCGCCAGAACGTCAGCTTAGTTCTGTCACAGTGAGCAATGTCGAGGCTGACGGGATTGCCGTGTTACGAGAAGCAAGAGTGTATGAAGCAGGTGAATGGGTTCCCGTCCATGTATTTCGGGAACCTGAAGGTTATGAAGTGTAGGGAAGAGCGTAGCGTTGTTCACTTCAACTTTCCTATTCTCTGTAGTATCTCTTTAGCGGAGCTAATAGGATCGCTACTTTTTGTTATTGCACTCCCAACAACTACGATGTCAGCACCAGCCTCTACGACACGAGGGGCAGTTTTAGCGTTTAGCCCTCCCGCAACAGCTAGTATGCCTGGAAACCTTCTACGCACAACCCGTACAACTTCTGCAAGATTGGCTGCCGTCATGCCTAATCTTTGTTGTACATCTATTCCAACATGTAGCTCAACAGCTTTTACGCCTAAAGACCATAATTCTTCAACTCTTCCGGCTATATCGCTAACACCAATAAGGTCTGCAACAACAGTTACACCATGCCTGCCTGCCTCCTCTAGCATACCCACTATAGTCTCATTATACGTACAGCCTAGAACTGTGACAGCAGAGGCACCATACTCTGCAGCTAGACGGGCCTCAAGCCACCCAACATCGGCAGTCTTTGTGTCAGCGAGAACAGGCGCTGACCCAACAACACTTTTTATAACGGATACTGCACGCATACCCTCAGACTTAATCAGCGGCGTTCCAACCTCGGCTATGAAGACTGCTCCCAGCTTGGCATGCAAGAGTGAGACCAGCCTGGTGGCATCCTCTAGCCTTGCATAGTCAAGTGCTACCTGGAGTACGGGCTTATTAGACTCAACAAAGGATACAAACTTTGAATCTAATCCATTTCGCGCCATCTTGCCCCCGATTCTTGCTAGAGATAGGCCTTTCTAACCTAAACAGTTTTAGGCAGTATGGTGCGCCGCAGAGGAGGCCTAGGTGAGAATACGATGAGTAAACTAAGACTACTAGTTAAAAGATACTTTGACATTCCATACGGTGTATTTGATATACTACTGCAAATGCGTGGAGCCATAGACCCAGACTCCGGCCAAATAATATGTCACTTCTATAGCCTTGGTGTGGTTGCTATAGATACGCCGAAGGGTGCAGTACCTTTTGCTGTAGCTGAAGGCTGCTTGTTTATAACATTTGGCCTACAGAATGTCAAACTAGTACTTGAGCATGGTGATGCAGTGGAGGTAGAGAATCTTAGCATAAAGCATGGGAAAATAATGATAGGAGACATAGAGATAGACCATTACTGGGGCCTAGCTGCTCTAGCATTCGCGAGAGAATATGGTCACCAAGTAAAGCTGTACAAGCTCAAGCTCAACATAGATGAAGAAGAAGCACCAATAGCAGGAATCTTAGTAGAAGAAACCGATGTAGGGCCAGCCCTTCTCCTAATTCCACGCACATGCGAGTATGTCGAGGAACAAGAACAACCACCAACGCACATGTAGGACTTACTTCAGTCATTACAATGTTTTGCTGAACCTATATTAGCTAGATGGATAAAGAAGAGAGTACAGTGGGGCAAACATGGCCAGAGTGAAAATACGCTTCTTCGCAACGTACCGCGACCTTGCTGGCGTAAGAGAGTTTGAGGTAGAAGTCCCAGACAACACTACGGTTCTCTCTCTTGCAAAACTGTTAGAGGAAAAGTTTCCCAAACTCAAAGGACGCCTTATAGAAGGAGACAAGATACGTGAGGAAACAAAGGTCTTGATTAATGGGAGGAACATAGAGTGGCTCGGCAAGGAGGACACAAAAGTGAATGATGGGGACATTGTCGCCTTCTTTCCTCCTGCAGCTGGAGGGTATAGAGACCATAAGTAGACCATAAGTGTTGCTTACATCATATTATTATAAAAACTGTGGAGAGGAATGCGATAACATAGAATATGAGAGCAAGTTCTGTATTCAAGGGGAAGAAGAGCATTGCAAGTACAGTAGCTAGATATGGTATAAGGTTAAATCTTCTCTTATGTTTGATACCTAATATAACTGGTATCATCATTGGCGCATGGATGTATACATGTAGACTAGTAAATCCTAAAGCAAGCTCGTGAAGTAAACATAATACATTGCAAGGGCCTAAGCTTGCTATAAACGCGGAAAAGTATATCGTTATTATTAGAATTGAAATAATGACTGTAATATGACCATATAAAAAGTAGAACAAGCCGCGCCTTGCAACTCCAGTCTTCTGCTTAGCTAAATTCATGTATCCTGGCACTCTATATATGCGTGCGGCTATAATATAAAGAACCATGGAGAGAAGCAGCAGTAGCACACCATATGTCATCCATTTATTTAGTATGAGTACAGAAGCAAGAAGACTTATAAAGGGTAGAGGAAGAGAGGCTTCATAAAAAGGCTTATCATTAAATGTTGATGGAAGAGAATGAACGGTTACAGCATATATAAGAGAAATAGGGAAACCAATCACTAAGGCTATAGCGTATTCAAAGAGCGGGACAGGTAATAGTGTTGTTTTAAGGAGCGGAATCACGGATAAGTTTATCATTGCTATACATGCCATAGATAAGCTAAGCCTTATTGACCCCCTTTTCTGTAATGCCATATAGCCACTTGATAATGCGGCAAGAAGACCAGCTGTCGAGACCAGAATATTTACAATTTTCTCCAAGCCTGGCACGGCGGCTACTAGGGCAGGCAATGCTATGAGTATAACTCCTCCAATTGCCGCAGGAACAATAGCGAAACCTCTTCTAGGTGTACCACTGGCAATGTATGCTATGGCGATACCATAAGGGAAAAGAATTAGTGACGAGTAAAGCATAAGGCTAGCATGAACAAGAAAGTTTCCAGAAACCACATAGAACAGTGCGGTTACAAGGTATATTATTGAAGCATATACTATTAGCCTAGCAATATTTCTAGCCAGCATAGGGCCTGGCAAAGCCTTAAAGCCCAATGGGTTATTTCTGTCATTTAGGCTACTATATCAGTTATTATTGCGGCAATATACATTGTGGTGATTCCCTAAGCCGTAGAGTGTACTGGGTGTAAAATAAAAATATACAGCACAAAATCTTATCTAACAAGGATGTGAAGGTGTCAGTAGTATGTCTAGTAGTGTTGAAGAAGCTATTGAGGAGTATTTGGTTAAGCATGCACCAGGGTTTATGGCTGTATTAAATTCTGTTTCACAAAAGCTTTACGGCATGCCCTATGCTAAGCTTGTTATAAGCTCACCATCAAGTGCTTACAAGTTGCTATTAGAACTTTATGGGAAGAGGGCTGATACAGCAGCAAAGCTCCTCTTAATACTTCCTTTGATTCGTATACAAAAAGAACATGAACAACAGCCTATTAACCAAATACTAGACTTAGTAAAGAAAGGCGATGACGATACCGTGTTAAGCCTTTTGGGGCTGCAGCCTGCAGAGCGGCCAAGTATTACTGCTATGAGAAGTATTACTCTAGAGGAGAAACTGTTTAAGGAGATTATCTCTTGCGCCATTGAAGTCGAAAAACTTGCCGCAGAGGCATACTCTAGGCTCGCACGGTACCTCAATGAGCCCCATTCTACAGCTCTCTATTATATATCGGCTGAAAGCAGTATTCATGCAAGAATATACTCAAAAATATTTAGCACACTTTACAGAGATGAGCAGCCAGTCTGTAAGCGTGCACAGACAGTACCCTTTATCCAAGAATTAAAAAATATAATAACCTTATCTCCAGAAAACACAGCACCAGATATAAAGACTATTATTAATAAACTTAGATTCATGGCAACACTAGAGAACGATGTAGATGCCGAATACTTCATGATCCTTGTATCACCAGTACTTCACAAAGTACTACGTGAACCCTACAAAACCATATATGGTTCAGTGCTAGAGGCAATAGTCAGAGACGAAGAGGATCATAAACGCATAGTCTCTAACATAGTAAATAAACTTGAAAGAAAAATGATAGAACAGTAGAACTATAACACTAGTCCTAACTTACAGGGATTACAAAGAAAGACAACATGGATAAGGGTCAAGAGAACTATGGTGCGGCGGCCGGGATTTGAACCCGGGACCTCCGGCTTGGCAGGCCGGCGTCCTAGTCCAGGCTAGACGACCGCCGCGTCCATCCATGTATTAAATTGAAGTCTTCATACTCTCTGGTTAAGTACTTTTCGTAGATGAAGCTCTTCTGCGACATTATAAAGGCGCTTGACCCACAGAACGATAACCTCTTTAAGCTAATACAATAAAATAAATAAAGAATGCATATAAAAAGCTTATATGCCATTTACATGAAGCCATGGAGCACTAATAGATACTGCTACATCCTTTCATGGAGACAGAAGAACCTTTTCTGTCTGTTCAAACAGCATATTAGCCAGATGCTACATTGCTGGAAACAAGTAATGTAAGCAATAGTGAGTCCTTGCTTGCAATCTATAGAATTTATCCATGTCATATGACAATAATAAGGTTCTATATTAGAGGCTTTACATATAGCTTTCATTAGTAGCTCCAACATAGTCTTATTGAGTTTAAATGGTAATAGTGCTATTTGTGAAACATGTGAGACCCTAGAGACATGACTCATTCAAATACAAGCGTAAACACTAATAAACCTCAGACCTACTAGACACAGAAATAATCATGGACTTGGAGACCACGCGGCCGGGGATCCTCGCAGAAGCTGCCGCGGTAGTATAGCCCGGCCAAGTATGCGGGCCTTTCAAGCCCGTGACCCGGGTTCAAATCCCGGCCGCGGCACCAACTATTCTCCTCACATCCTCTCCATGCTTCATTAGCTATGTCACCAACTTTCACTCTTTACTGTCAAATTGATTTCTGGCAATAGATTGCTTTTTCGTGAGTAATACTCCTACGTCATAAATGAGACATTTACTTGTTTCACTAAGAGTGTTAGCCATGTACCTCTTAACTACGCCTCCTGTTAGTTGGCCTAGAAAGAATGCTAGTATAAAGAATGGTATTTGTGTAAGTGATCCGCCTAAAAGCGTTCTTATGATAAATACAAACGGTACTGGTATATGAATAGCAGCTATCCACTCAACTTTTTTATGTTGTCTTTTAGCATCTTCTCTCCGGTACCCAAATGGTATGTTGAGTATGTAAGTAAATATAAGGGCTCCAATTAGGGTGTAAGCGTTCATTAGTTTATTTCCCACTCCATATTTTATATGATGAAAACTATAACTGTTTTATGTCAATACATCCTGTAGAAACTTATGTCTTATTGAGAACTCATTCTTTGGATCACATAATGTACGGCATTCTTATACCAGCTCTACTTAGTACTTCTCTATATACCTTAAATGCGGTTGATGTATCTGTTGTACCGTCTACAATAGCCTTACCATTCCGTAATAGGACAATCTTAAGACTGCTTTCTTTTAGCTTTACAAGATAAGGGTTCTGGGCTTCTACTTTATCTTTGTGAACTTTTGCTATTTGGCTTAGATCTAGGCTAATGTCTTCTGGCGGAACTATCTCCACAGCATTTGTGCCACATACCACCCTTACATGCCATTTTCTCTCACGAGGCTTCATTATATAGTTATATTGGTGTTTTACACATATAGGGCAATCTTTCCTGCGTACAATATCTAAAGTCTCAATGCTTACATCAGTGCCGTTTACGACGTAGAGTTTGCCTGCGTAATCCCCTAACCCTAACAAGTGTCTGATAGCTATGTTAACAGCTATGCTAGAAGCTATTGAAACTACTGAAGGGAATACACCAAGAATATCACAAACGTTTACTTGCTCTCTTAAGGGCGGTCTTGGTATTAGGCAACTAAAGCAAGCACTCTTACCTGGCTCTATCAGCATTACATTAGCGTACCATCCCTCTATTCCTATAAATACCCAGGGGAAGCCCTTTTCCACAGACGCCTCATTAATGATCAGCCTTGTTGTAATGTTGTCTGTACCATCAAATACTAAGTCAACTCCACTTAATAAGTCAAGAACGTTTTCTGGCTCTACTCTGTCTATCACAGGTTCAACTCTTACATCGCTATTCACTTCTTGGGCCCTCTCAGCACAAGCAACTGCCTTGGGAAGAGCCTTTTTGACGTCATCTTCGTTAACTAAGCTCATACGATATACATTTGAAACATCGACAAAATCACTATCGATAACCCTAATGTAACCCACGCCTATTCTTGCTAGCATGTCAACCACATGGCTTCCTGTTGCGCCACAGCCTACAACTGCAACACGTAGCTTCTTTATCTTTAAGAGGCCATTAACCCCAATGTCCTTGACGAGTATTAGTCTAGAATACTTCTCAAGTAGCTTGCTGTCAAGCAGGTCAACTGCCATATTACACCCTATCTAACACGCATAAACCATTGTTTTATTATTTAGTTTTAGCTGGACACTACGCTAGTATGTAATGAAACTGGATTATAGGCCACATGTTTACTGAGCAAAGTGTGGAGATACGCTTGTTGCCAGAATCACTTGTTCCCATGCTAAGCCATCATTTTAGTCTCTACACTAGTCTATACTTAGTTCATCACTAGTGAAGCATTATCAAGAAATGTTGCTAAGCTATCTGTCCTAGCTGGTTAGGCAGGCTTTAATTGAACCTTTAATCTTACGTGGATACTCTGTTATAATGATAAGCGCGTCAGGAGCATACTCTATGATGTTGCATATGTCTCTCATTTCATTAACAACCCATAGAGCTATAATAAGCCTTAGTCTACGTGCTTCAACTAGCAATTCCCTGTCAACATATGGGATGCTCAATGAAAGACCGTCGGTAACATCCTTGTACATTTTTAAACTTATAGGACGATGATCTATGCTTAGCAACACTCTGAATCCTTCTGCTCTAAAGCTATTTGCTAAATTGTGCCAACGAGTTGTTATAAGAACATCGCCAATACTGTAGTTACTTTTGATGACGTCTTCCTTTAGCATGAGAGGGCTAACAGGGTTTTTGAGATCGAGGATTAGAGGGACACGTGCTGGGATTTTGTGTAGAAAATGGCTAAGCTGGAGAGCGGGTCTGACATGGAGTTCTGCTATTAGGTTGCCTATTTTCTCTCTAAGCAGACGCCTCTTTGTGTCTTGACGTTTGTGTTCAACAAGGATATGCGCTCCTTGTTGGTATACATCAATTTCAATTCCATCTGCTCCCTCTTTTAGATACTTCTCTACCCAGTGAAGTGTATTGGCCTTGTGGCCATAAACTAGTATATTTGCCCCCATGTGCAATACGTGGGTAAACCTCCTATTTCTTCAACTGTGAGAAATGGGTTTTTAATAAGGGGTGTTCTCTTCATCTTTTGGGGTGTTTAGATGTGAAGATATGGGAAGTGGCTAGGAAGCCTCGTGTAATAGTGCTTGGCGATGTTCCAGCAACACTTGTAAGGTCTCGTTTGCGCGACGACGAAGAGCCCATAGCTGTTATCGTAGAGGACGAGAAAAGCATGAAGTTCAAAGGGTATCTAACATGGAGAGAAGTCGTACAAATAACAAGTCATTACTCTAATCTTAGGGCCATCGATATAGCATTAGATCACCCGGTAGCATACAGGGATGAAGACATTGAAGAAGTTGTTAGGAAGATGTACGAGGAAAAAGTCTATGCTCTACCAGTACTCGATTCACCCGATAATCCTACTGTTGTAGGTGTAGTAAGTGTAGCCGACATAGTTCGAGCACTTCGTGCCGCAGGGTACACACCAATAGCAGAGACTGTAGCCGAGGTAATGACTACAGACAACCTTGACGAATACATTGTAACTCAGGACGAGCGTGTAAACAAAGTATGGAGTGACTTGGTCTATCATGGAAAGTTTGCAAAAATAGTTGTTAGAAGCCGTGACGAGACTATACCAGTAGGCATTGTTTCACTTAAAGAGTTCGTTGAGACGAGCCGGTGGTTCTTTCACCGTGAAAGCGAGCGTGGCCTAAAGAGTATCGCGAAAGTACGCAGGATCATGTTGCGTGGCGTGCCGGCTGCGACGCCGGAGACTCCCATAGAATATGCTGCCAAGATAATGGTAGAAAACGATTATCCGTTGTTGCCTGTCATAGATGAGGAGACGGGCAAGCTTGTTGGAATACTCACTCTCTATGATGTAGCTAGAGCATATATAGAAGGAGCAAAGCCTGGCAGGGTAAGGCCAGTCAAGAGAGCTGTACTACCAATTGAGGTTAAACCAGAGGAGCGTGTGACATATGTTGCAACGCAACAAGTCATACAGCAAGTACTTGTGGCTAAGCCACAAGTAGAAGTTCTTGCTGGTCTTAGAGCTGCAGATATAGCCCTAACAGAACTCCCTGCTGTGACAGTTAATGATACTGTTGAGCACGCGCGTAGAATGATGTTAAGACATAAGACTAACTATCTCCTAGTAGTCAATGATAAAGGTGAAGTGATAGGTGTTGTCACTAAGTGGGGTATGTTGAAGGCGATTGGACTAAAAGGGCCCATATGGAAGCGCCGTATGCATGATAGATACTTCATAGATTATATTATGGATACAGAGGTACCTAGAGTAAAAGCTGATGAAAGCATAGAGCAAGTAGCACTAAAGATGGCTGAGGCCAAATCTGAAGTAGCCATAGTCGTAGACGAGAACAATAGACCACTAGGCTTCATAACTAAAGACATAATAGTAGATGTCTATAGTAAGCAGTTTGCTGGCAGGGCAAAAGTAGAAAACGTAATGACGCCAGGGAGAGTAGGCATAGTGCACCCGCACCACAGCTTATACCATGCCGTAAAGAAGATGCAGACATTTTACCTTGACGCATTAACAGTCTATGATGGTTCAAGAATAATAGGTGTAGTGTCAGCAAACAGGCTACCCTTTGTAGCATATGAAGATGCAGTAACAGGAGTAAGGAGCAGGAGGCTCATCTGGGTACGCAAACTAGTTAAGGGGGCAGCCAGGAAAGGGCGTTATGTAAAGGTTACACCACTGCTAGTAATGGATGCTATGGTACCACTACGCAATGTGTACGTTAAGACTTCTGACGATGTAGTTAAAGCCATAGAGCTCATGAAAGAGCATAATGTTGACGGTATACCAGTTGTTGATGAGGAGGGCAAAGTAGTTGGTGTGGTGACTAAGACTGACATTGTGAGAGAACTAGCGAGAACAGCCCGTATAAGAATAGAGCGTGGCCTGCCATTAGTAATCCAGAAAAAGGAGAGAAAGGAAGAGCCTAAAGCAAAAGCTTAAGCACAATAGAGGAGGCATACATCATCACTGATACTGGTCACACCTAAGTCGCAAAAACAGTTAATGATGAGCCCCTTAACTTATTAGCCTAATGGCTTGGGGTTTTGTCTTAGTACTACTATGGTACTAGGGGAGTGTGTTAGGTGGGGATGAGCGGGATCACCGACGCTGAATCTTTTCCGTGTTGACGCCCAGCGATGGCGACCCCTTTAGCACTTCTTGTTTAGACAATATTACAGTGTCTGGTACAAGTTTCTACTTTGACTCTAGGTATCTTAGGATCTCTATGCTCTTAACTACAACATAGAAGTACGATAAAGCGGTCATTACTAGTAGTCCTTGCCAAACGGCTCCAGTGACTCCGGCCAGGAATAGAATGAAGATTCTGGTATCACGACCTGCAATATTCGGTATCCTACCTACAAGTGCTGGATGTCTACTAGAGACCTTCTCTCCTACTGCATGCAGGTACGACACAAGTAGATCAGCACTCACTGCAAGCACTGCTAAGGCAAGCGCAGTTTGAGGATGAAGAGAATACATTGCAGCCATGCCTACGCCAAGTATTAACGCTACATCAGCCAATCTGTCAAGCATTGTGTCAAAGAAACCGCCTGCTCTGCTTTGTTTCCCGGTCAACCTTGCAATCTCCCCATCAACACCATCAATAATCGAGCCTAGCTGTGCGACAACACCTCCTAATAGAAGCCTGCCAGATGCAAACAAAGCCCCTCCTAGCGCGACGAGAGAAGCAGCTATAACGCTTACAAGGTCAGGACTTGGAGAGGCATACCTCACTATAAATAAGCTTATCCTTGTCGATATGCGCCGGTTAACTAGCCTCGACACAACGCCATCAGTAGGCTTTACAAGCTCTGCTCTACCTTCTGGTCCAGCTGATGACATGGTCTATAACACCCCTCCTAACACCCTTTTCTGCTTCCTCTAAGTCCCGGGGAGTATCGATCTCGGTCCAAGGAATACCCTTAAAGATTTCAACGCGCACAACCTTCTTCGAGGCAACATGCCTTACAAGAGTATTCAACCTAAGCACTCCTCTCTTATACGCAAAAAGAGCTTCATTAGCCATGTACCGTGCATCATGAACAGCGTGGACTCCCACGTCTATACAGAGCCAGGACTCTAGCCCCTTTCCAACACTGTGCAGTAGTGGTGGCGTAGCAGAAATCTTTGTGGCCTCATCAACGTCTACGTAGCCTGGGGCAGCATCACAACCAACACTATAGACCTCCCAGCCACGATATCCCGCAGCAACCCTCAATGGTATAACTGGTGAGTACACATGGTCACTCATAGACACAATAGCATGACGAGGCCCAAGCCTCTTCAAGCCTAGTACTAGGCTATGACCATTCTCTCTCCAAACCTCCTCATTTACAATGATATCAAATGAATTAGAACCAGCAATACTAGACACTACACGCGATAAATCACTAATATACTCTCGCCTTGTAACTATAAAGAACTCACTAACACCAATTAAGTGAAGAACAGTTAAGGGATACCATATCAGCGGCCTACCTCGCACCTTAACAAAGATCTTTCGTCCACCTAGTCTTCTGCCTTCACCCGCAGCCAAGACTATAGCTGTCCTGGAAACAATCACCCTCAGCCACCTGCCAGTACCCAATAATATTGTGCATCGTGCTAATTAGGCGAGCTATAGGCCAACACTACAAAGATACACAAGGCCAGGACAAGCTCCACAGCCTTAGAGCAAAACTCCCCGATTGTATAGTTATTTATTCAGGGAGAACTTATTATTCTTGACTAGATACCAATTCTAAAATGGTTGAACACAATAGTCGCAAAGGGAATGAGGGTGTACGAGTATGGTTTCACCACGTGAAATCATAGACCGGGCATTAGCTTCTGGCAGGAACAAACTATTAGAGCATGAAGCTATGCAGCTCCTAGAGTCGTATAGCGCCCCAATACCAGGCTATGGACTGGCAAGAGACGCCGAGGAGGCAGTCAGCATAGCTGAAAAAATAGGATACCCAGTAGTGTTAAAGATAGTTAGTCCACAAATAATACACAAGAGCGACGTTGGAGGAGTTGTAGTGGGGCTAAACACCCCCGAGGAAGTCAAGAAGGCCTTTAACCAGATAATAGAGAACACAAAGAAACACATGCCAAATGCGCAAATTGAAGGCATACTAGTACAAGCCATGGCCCCAAAGGATGCTATAGAAGTAGTCATCGGAGGAATACGCGACCCCGTCTTCGGCCCAACAATAATGTTCGGTCTCGGAGGAATATTCGTCGAGCTATTCAAGGATGTAAGCTTCAGAGTAGCACCATTCACAGAACAAGACGCAGAAGACATGATAAGAGAAGTAAAAGCATACAAAATGCTTAAAGGCTATAGAAACATGCCACCAAGAGACATAAAGAGCCTAATATACATAATAATGAAAGCGCAAAAGATACTTGTAGAAAACCCCGAGATAAGCGAAATGGACTTAAACCCAGTCATGAGCTACCCAGACAAAGCCCTAATAGTAGACGCCCGCTTCATTCTAAAGAAAACAAACAAGGAACACGCTCATTAACATATCCAAACTCTAAACTAAATTATGAGTGTGAATAATCACCCAAAGCTAATATATTAGAGAAACATTTTTAGAATAACTATCAAAGGCAGAAAGATCATCCTAGAACACTTAGCCAAGGGCGCAACAGTAATGCATAAACAAACCTATTCTGACCCCCTACGCTTAACCGAACAGCTGCACGCACACCTAGCACGTATGGGATACTATGTTGCACGACACTCTACAAGCATGCTAGTAATGAAGAACAATAAGATAATAATTACACTACACGTTTACCGTGATACTTGCATACTAAAAATACACAACCATAAGACCCGCGCTGTGGATATAGCTAACATAATTAAAGAAACAAGCATAATGACAGCATGTAAAGAAGTTGAGTTAGTACTAATAGAAATATGACACTGCTTAACCCACTAGTAAGACGTTTTAAACCCATGAACAATTTTTTAAAAGGAAGTTTATCGGGATAAATTTTATAAGTATGATCCCAGACAATATTAACATGAGTAACATAATCCACAATGTACGTAAAACCTCTCCGTCACGGGTGAGAATAGCATGCACATACGCGGAATCTCACCCGTTGTAGCAACAGCACTCCTAGTACTCATAGCTATAGCTACAGCAGCCATTCTCTACCTCTGGGTTAGTGGAGCAGCATCAAGCCAGCTAGGCGGCGAAGAAGTACTTTACGAGAGAATAAAAATAGATGCCGTACAGTATGATGACACAAATAACCGCGTGATTATATATGTGCATAATATTGGCGAGACACCTGTAACCATATCTGCTGCATACGTAATAAATGCAACTGGAACAGTAGCACAAGACACTACATTAAGTCAAAGCCTGAACCCAGGCGATATAATACAAGTACAAGTGAGTGCGACACTGGATCCAGGCATCTATACAGTAAAAGTTGTAACTGAAAATGGTGTTGAGGCAACCTACACACTAGTAGTACGCTGAGGTGAAGGTGGCATGGCTAGACACGTCATCCGTGGTATATCCCCGGTTGTGGCTACCGCCTTACTCGTACTCATAGCTATAGCTACAGCAGCCATTCTCTACCTCTGGGTTAGTGGAGCAGCATCAAGCCAGACTACAGGACAAGAAGCATTGTACGAGAGAATAAAGATTGATGCAGTAAGATACAATAATACAGATCCAAACAATATCACTGTCACAATATTCGTACGCAACATAGGAGAAATACCCGTCAATATTAGCGGTGCCTTCCTCTTAGACGCTGCAGGCTCAGTAGTGGCTGCCAATACTACCCTAAGCAACATCAACATACCAGTTGGCGAGGTTAAGCAGGCATTGATAAATCTGTCAAAGCTAGGCGTTGGCCCTCTCAGCCCAGGTATCTACACAGTCAAAGTGACGACAATCAATGGTGTTGAGGCAACCTACACACTAATAGTACGACAATAACCTCTTTAATTGCTTAGTGGCATGGTGTATCTCCAAAACCATGCTATTTTGTTTTTGTATAGCCAAAGCCTGGACAATCCAATAACCTCATATAGCTATGCTTTATTATAGTGCTCTCATCTAATATTGTTAAGGTGTTTAAATTCCAATAATTTATAGTGTTTACACTCAAAGAAAACATTATTGGCTACTCACCTCATAGTAATGTTATAACAAGTGAAGGGGTCTCCTCTACTCTGGTGTAGGTGCTAAAAGTAATGAGTAATTCCAGAGAGACGGAGGCTAATAGTGTAGAGAGTGGTGCAGCTAAGGTTCTTGATGAGTATTCGTTGTTAGAGGAGCCTAGAGTTGTTGCACAGATTTTTGAGGACGAGTTTGGGCGCCGCTTCTACAGGGTTGTAGAGCCTGAGCTCGGGAAGACTGGCGAGATTATCAGAAAGCGTGTTGTAGCGCGTATAATGCGTGATATGGATACTCTTCACCGTTTCGCCGAACTAGGAGACTTTGCTAGAGGCCTTTCCGAGGCTTACAAGCTTGCTTCTTTCTGGGCTAAAATACTTGCTGGGCCTATAAAGCGTGAAGGGAGATCTCCAGAGGAGGTTGCACTTGCCGTAGCCTATCATGTTGCTAGAGACATGGTTGGCTATGGGCGTATTGACCCATTAATACGCGACCCCTACATTGAAGATATAACTTGTAACGGGCTCTATAACCCACTGTTCGTCTATCATTCAAAGTTTGAGTGGCTAACCACTGAGATAATATTTGATGACCCTAGCGAACTTGAAAGTATAGTTATGAAGCTTGCCATACGCTCTGGTCAAGAGCCAAGCCTTGCTAGGCCTATTGTCGAAGGAGTGCTAAAGCCTGAGGGCTACCGTGTACACTTGATCCTCGATGTGGTATCACGCCGTGGGCACAGCTTTACTATTAGGAAATTCCGTGCCGAACCATTTACTGTCGTTGAACTCCTACGTAATAGGACTATAGAGCCTGGAATTGCCGCGTTTCTCTGGGCTGCACTTCAATATAAGCAGGGTATAATCATATATGGCCCAACAGGTAGTGGCAAGACGACATTATTAAACGCTATAACAATGCTATTACCACCAGAATACAAAGTTGTAAGTGTCGAGGACACTCCTGAGATCTACCTTCCATTCCACGAGAACTGGTCAGCCCTATACACGAGGCTCAGCGACTCTCCTGGCGTACAAAATGTCACGCTACAAGCACTTGTAGAGAGTGCTCTACGTATGAGGCCTGACGTCATTATTGTCGGAGAGATACGTAGCAGGGAAGCCTTTGCCTTCTTCCAGGCAATAGCAACAGGTCATGGCGGCGTGACTACCGTGCATGCTGAAAGCGCAGAAGTGCTAATAAATAGGCTTGCATCACCACCAATGAATGTCCCGAAGAGCCTAATAGCCTCAGCTAAACTCTTCGTCAATATTCTGCGCATAGAACATAAGGGCAGGGTTCTACGACGTGTCACAAGAGTAGATGAGGTTATAGGCTATAATCTTGAGCGTGACACCATAGTCTTCAATAGATTGTACAGGTGGAGAAGAGACAGTGACTCCTGGAGCTTCCTAGGCACAAGAGAGGCTGCCTTCGTAAAAATTGTTGCAGAACTCGCTGCAGTAAGGCCTTCTGACGTCTGGAAGGACCTTGAGATGAGGGCTACGGTGCTCAAGTGGGCTGCAGAGAAGAACATGGATACACTCGAACTCCACGAGGTTATGAGGAGGTATCTCAGAGACCCGGAAGCAGTCTACGAAGAAGCCCTCGCAGAGGGAGTAGAACCATACAAGTTCTCAACAGAATGAGGTGCAGTTTTGTATGGGTCTCCGCAGCTCTATAGAAAGCATAGTTGAGAAGTTTGTGAACTTACTAACACGGCTAAACCCCCTCATCGAATACCAAGTACTAGGTTCAGGATTATCAAAGAGCATATACCGGTATGCTTCAACTGTACTCGCGCTACTCATCATAATAACAGCTCTCGCATCTTCTCTCATAGCACTCTTCTTTAGGGAATACGGTATTCACATCTCAGTAGTTTCCAGCATATTAGCTGGCATATCCATGTTTACTTTCGGACTCGCACTAGCAATATCATTACCAGGCACATTCTACAAGAACAGAGGGTCAACACTAGAACCACGATTCCCATTATTTGCCTCCGCCCTACTCTCACGCCTACTATCTGGAGCCACACTAGCATATGCTATCCTCGACATGGCTGAAAGAGATGCACATGACCTCCCATGGTTCAAAATAGAGATTGAATACTTAAGCTCTATGGTGAAGTCTGGCGTAGACGTACATGAAGCACTTGAAAGAGTAGCCTACATAACGCCAAGCCCCACACTAAGAAGACTCTTCTCATCACTAGCTGTCGCCTCTAGAGCAGGAAGCGGTATGACAGAAATAGTTGAGACACTACTCCGCGACTTCTTATTTGCAGTCGAAACCGAGATAGATCGTGTAACATCCAGTCTAGCAGCACTACTCGAGTTCTACGTTTCACTAAGCGTTATGTTGCCTGTAGTCGTTGGCGTTGTAGGGTTACTACTATTATTCCCCCTAGGCCGGCCACTACCGAGCTGGCTAAACTTTAACTCTATACTGTTCCTCGCAACATTCATACTCACACCCATAGTCTCAGCTCTCGTCATAATCCTATCCGACTCAATAATTTCAAAGGTAAGAGTCTGAGAGAAAGCTCATGCAAAGGTGATGCTTCACCGTGGACAAGTGGGCTATAGCATCGTGCATAATAGCACTATTACTATTCTTACTATGGTCTCTCTATGTGTATAACACTATTATCGGCATAATAGACCCAGGGCTCACGGCAAGATACGAGATAAAACGCTCAATATTCATTCCAGTAATAACAGACCTGGGCTCAATAATTAACATCTCGACAGCTATAACAATATCCATGATACCTCTCTCCATCTATGCCAGGAAACGTGTAAAACTCGTTGAGTCCCTAGAAGAACAAGTAACAGATTTCCTGGCAGCATTTGCCAGCATAATATCATCAACCAGGTCGACATATGAAGCCTTAACCGTTGCTTCAGAACTAATAGAAGAACCACTAGCAAGTAGACTAAAACACTTAGCCTACGCCTACAAGAGCACAGGAAACCTCCAAGAAGCGTTTGACCGTGCAACAAAAAACACGCCGAGAAGAGTAAGAATATTCCTAAAAAGCATAGTCACAGCAGCCCGTAGCGGAGGAAACCCCCACCTAGTACTATCAGCTACAACTGCTCACTCACGCGAAATAAGAAGACTAATAAGAATAACACGTAATCGACTTAGCGAGTATGTATTCATAGTCATGCTTGCATCGATAACATTCGCAGTATCAGCTGGCGTAATGCTAGGACTCCTCTACTACATGCTGGAACTCAAACTCCCCGGAGTCGGGGGACTACGAGTAGACTTGGGACTCGTAAGAGGACTCTACTTCTACTCTCTCATAATGATAAATTTTGCATCCTCCATCGTCATAGCTAGAATAATACATGGCCACACAATACTTGCACCTAAGTACTTTGTCATACTTATGTTGACAACACTCATAGCATTCATACTCTCCCCCATGATTACAGGTGCACCACTAATGGGGCAATGAGAAGAGCCCAAGCGACATAGATTAACCGGAAAATATATCCTGGATAGAACGCTACGTGAACTGTTAGGAGACTATAAATATTCTAGTACCAGAGTGCCTAAATCTAGCCTGGGGGCTTTGCACGTATGGCCGATATTATTAGCGACAACATACGCATCGAAAACATTCCCACAGGCATAGAGTCTCTAGATAAACTGCTTGGCGGAGGCATACCCCGGGGAGCAATAGTTCTCCTAGCCGGAAACCCTGGAACAGGTAAGACAACTATAGCAGCCAAAATACTCTATGAGGCAATGAAGAGATACAACGACCCAACAATGTATATAAGCTTTGTCCAGTCATACAGAGACTTTATAAGCCAAATGACCTCTATAGGTATGGACTTTAGAGAATTAGAGGCAAAAGGATTATTTCACTACGTTGAAGCATTAACCATAGTTGATGAGGAAGCATTAATAAAACAACTAGAAGAAATAATGGACAATGTCATAGAGAAAAGAATAAATAGGATAGTATTAGATAGCATCAGCGCAATGCTACAAATAATAAATAACCGTGCACGCGTCCGTGAAATAGTGCAAAACTTCTTTGTCAGCGGTCTCAAACCTCTCGGCGTAATATCTATAATAATAGCTGAGCACCCATATGGCGCCCAAGTAATAGGATATGGCGTAGAAGAGTTCATTGTCGATGCAGTACTAATTCTACGCTTCACACATGAAGAAGGGAAACTGAGGAGAGTTATTGAAGTACGAAAACTCAGATGGGCCCCAATAAATGTTGCAGAAGCAGTATTCCACATAAGGCCAAAGACCGTACTCACAATATACCTACCCGAAGAACCCTCAGAACTCCCCGAACCATCAAAAATAAAGACCATAAACTTATGGCAAGCATTCCAACTATTCGCAAAAGCTGGCATTCTAAAGCTACTATCCAGTGAAAGATGTAGAAGCGTCCTAGATGGCGCATCCCTCAAGAGGTTTGAAATAAGCTCAGCCCAGCGAGACATAAATGAGTACATACTACGAAAGAGTATAGGCGAAATACTTGGCGGCAACCAAGTACTCATTGTCTTCAAGAACGCTACGGGGGGACACTCACAAATAGCTTCACAGTTATTTGCAGCTGCAGCATTACTAGCACAGAAAAACTTGAAAGTAGGCATTGTATCATTCCGTGCAAGTCCTTCAGCAATTAAACAAAAAATAAGGGGGCTCTACAAGGGCCTTAACATCAAGACTGAAAGCATTGAAACAGACTATCTTAGCCGCCTATCAATACTCAGCATAAACCCAGCATCCTTCATACTTGAAGAACTCATGTATAGAATGCAGCGCTTCGTCGAAGATTACCGGTTGTCTGTAGTCGTAATTGAAGATTTGAAGCTGCTCTTTGAGCTACTAGAAGAACAGAGAGTTTTGAAAAACTTGTACGAATTCATGTTGTTCACTAAAAGGAGACAAGCCCTCTCAATGTATTTCATGGTCAACCCAACTGATGAAAAACTGTTGCGCACACTACAGTCCATTGTTGACCTATACATAGAGTTCGAGGTACAACCTCTCCAAATAACTATGGAGGAAGGTGGTGGAAGGTATTTCAGTATAATCCAGCCCATGCCAGCATACATATATAGCGTCCACGGACACTCATCACTATGTCTAGGGTTAGGAATAGATAAACTAGTCAAACTAGGCTTTTTAATAGTATAACTGTCGATTGTATAACAAGTACATAATAAGTCTTTAGGCAAATAGTCAAGGCATGCAAGCCTAACTACTGGTACCCTAGGCGCAGCAGATACACAAGCAATACGCAATAGCAAGGTACGTTTTTCGAGGTGTAACCCATAGCAATAACTATTGGTTTGACGGAACACATTGCGAGGCGAGGTGGAACAAAGAGCAGCATTGTTAAATAGAATGGTGTAGAAACTATGGAACAAGTTGCTAAGCTTATTAGTGCAAGGCTACGCCAGAAAGCACTTGGCGCTCTAGTAGTTTTAAACCGTGAAGCTTTTGCTGTTGCAAGAACAGATTTTGCCCACTTGCTTGTTAAAGACCCCCTAAAGGCCTATGAGGTCTTATTAAGGTACAGTAATGGGAGCAGGTATAAGGCTAGACTTATTCTTCGCAGTGTACTTCTCGGACTAGTGGGCGACTTTAATGAAGTCGATCACATTATTACAATGCTAGAGAAAGGGGATCCTACTGAGTTTAAGAAAGCTCTCGCGAAGATCTCTAAAGGGAAAACTTAGCCGTAGAGACTAAAGCTTCTTCTAGGTCTTTAGAGCCCTATTGTACTCGGGTATACTGGCTAGTGTATGGACTAATACACTGAGAGAGAAGCTTGTCCTTGGGGGTAGTTATTGTTGTTTTTCCAGTATTTTCTCCTCTTTGAGCAGGCCTTTTCTTGCAAGAATAGCACTAACAAGGTAGTGTGGTATCTCTTCTATAATGAACTTGGTGATTATTTTTAGCTCAGCTCTACGTAGTAGTTCTGTAAGCGCACTACTGGATATCCTCAGCTTTGCTGCAAGCTCCTTGGCACTAATCTTTCTTGGGTAAGAATAGTAGCCTTCTAAGAACGCTGTGACAAGGACGTATTCTTGCTTGTCTGTCAAAGCATAGCCAGCCTCGTCAGATTCTATGCGTTCTATTACAATGCATCCTCTATCCATGAGCTCTCTAAGGCTATGCTGCTTTGCTATTAGCGCGCCAATCAGCATGTAGTCTGCTGTTACTATAAGACTCTTAAGCATACTACCTGCAGGCATGCCCCGAAGAGGACACCACATACACGCTCTACATCTACCCTCATGAGGCACAAGTATGCGTAGTAGCGCACTATGCCTAGTCTTCTCTAGTACCTGATACGCGAAACCTTTCTCGCGCTTGAGAATCTGCTCCAGAGCATCAATAGTCTCTGCATCTCCACTAACACGGGCCCATACCTCCATATAGCCATTCTCCGTATTTTTTGCATTAAGAATACGCAAGGCCAATACCGGGCGATACAGTATCTGGCTATTTGTTGGCGTGCAAACCTTGTGGCCTGCCAATCCACAGAGCTTAGTGGCCTTATTAATGAGGTCCTGGAGTACACATGGCCCTGCTATGTCTCGGTATATGCAGAATACGAGCCAGGTTTGCTGCCTCATACTAGGTGGCACCTTTATTCCACGGGTACTAGTATAGGGATGAGGTTCCCTAAATTTTCTGGTGCAAGCAATATAAAAATAAGTTCGCACCCTCCCTGTCTTAGAGCACTGAACTCACATACATAAAACATGTATAACGTTATATTTTCGTGCATGGTAGTACCTGCACTCTTCGGGTCTAGCTTTATTTTCTCTATACACCCAACAATATTTCACGTAGAAGCTAGCAGTAGTAATACCGTCGCCAGCTACGACATCCATAGAGGCGGGGGATTCTTTGGCTGAAACTAGAAAGACCAGAGATATACAACGTATAGTAGGCAAGAATATTGACGACTTAATAGTTGTGTCATTATCACACAAGTGGGCGCCTCTAGATGTTGTGGGATCCTATGAGACCAAGGTGAATGACGCCTATACAGCCTTGGCCGCATACACTGATGAAATAGTTGTCCTTGCAACCTGTAACCGATTCGAAGTATATGCTCTACCCAGCTCACCAAGGTTTATAGACAAAGTCAACGAGTTCCTCGGCGAAAACGCCAAATACGCACGCATAATAAGAGGGGTCGATGCTGCGCGACACCTTTTCCGTGTAGCCTCAGGCCTAGAGTCAGCTGTAATAGGCGAAAACGAGGTCTTAGGACAAGTCTCTAGGGCTTATGAATACGCAAGAAACCTAGGCTATGCCGGCAAATACATGTCTGTCCTCTTCCACTACGCTATAAAGACAGGCAAGCTTGCCCGCACTAAGACCATGATAAACTGCGGCAATATTGGTGCCCCAGGTGCGGCCGTGCATGCAGCCGAGAGGGTAATAGGTGGCTTTGACGGACGCACAGTACTAGTCATAGGCGCGGGCGAGGCGGGAAGCATCATAGCAAAACTCGTACGACAACGCTACCCCTCAGCAAGACTAATCATACTCAATAGAACCTATGAGAGAGCAGTAGCCTTAGCCAAGAAAGTCCAAGGCGAAGCTCATAGACTCGACGAACTCGAAGACTACCTATACAACGCCGACGTAGTCTTTGTAGCAGTCACAGTCGAAGAACCCATCATCAAGCACAGCCAACTAGAGAAAATACGTCAAGGAGTACTAATTGTCGACGTATCTAACCCCCCCGCTGTTGAGCACCCAGTACCCAGCCACCTAGGATACATAGGCCTAAGCGGCATAGAGAAAGTAGTAAAAGAAACAATAGAGCGCAGACTCAAGGAAATACCAAAAGTAGAGTCCATCATAGAGGAACAACTCAAAGTTTTCGAGAAAGCATGGAAGAGACGTACAGCCGACGAGGCTATAACACTATTCATGAACTATGCTAGCCACGTTGCCCAAGAAGAGCTAGACGAGCTTACCACAAGACTCCGAAACATCACAAACAAAGACAGCGACGAGCTCGAAGGAGTGCTACAAGACTTCACACAAAGCCTCATAAAGAAACTCCTACGCCCACTAATACTCTACGCCCACGAAGTATCTGTCAACGGTTCACCTGAACTACTCGGAGAACTCGTAAAGAAGTTCCAAAACGAGCTAAAGAAACGATACATTATAAGCATGAGACACAAAAGCTAGCCAGCCACCTATAACTAAACTAGTCAGCACGCTTCTTACCCAGCCGGCGTAAGGCCTCATCATAGTATAACACAGCGTCATCAGCCTCTAAGCTGTACTCCTTAAGCACTTCAATGATCCTCCTAACAGCTTCCTCCCTATCACTAGCCTCATCAACTATTTCAAGAACCTTATTCAAGACCTCCTTCCTCAACTTATCATATCTAGATAATTCTCCTGGCGCAAAGTCCAGCTCAACCTTCTTCCAGCCCAACGCAGTAGCATATATACGGCGTACAGTCTGAGGCCTTCTAGTCCTACCAAGATAGAATAACGGCCTATACTTGTCAAGTCTCCACACACCATCAAAATCCTCTATAGCATAAGCAGCAACTACCTCTCCAACAAACCAGTCATGATCACCTAGCTCAACAACCTTCACAAGCCTAGCTTCCACAGCAGCAGCCGCATCCTCAATTATAGGCGCGCCAAGTACCTCTCCTCGCTTAATCTTAAACCCTGCTCTCTCAAGTTTGTCGGGCAAGAACCTTGCAGAAACATCGCCAATAAACGGCGCAGAATTAACCCTGCTAAAATCCAAAAAGTTCAAAGCAAATATGCCCGATGACTTTACAAGCTTATACGTATACCTCTCAGGAGCTATAGCAACACCAACAAGAAGAGGCTTAAAGGACAGTTGACTCCACCACGCAGCAAACATACCGCCAACTCTCTCGTTGTACTCTGCAGTCACAACAACTGGCACAACAGGATAGAACAAGCGATCGATAACGTCTAGTTCCACCCTCTTCAGAGTCAAGCCAGGCACCCACACGCATAACAAGACTTCAAACACCATTAAAGCATTCCTTCAGCCAAGATAAGAAGACATATGCATCAACATACTCCGCACGGACATAAAAAGGATAACAAATAGTATCGTATGCCATGCCTCCACTAAGCCATACCTCGTAGACTACCTTAGAGCCCTTACAGCATTAACCATGTAGCAAGTTCAAGAGTCCTAGAAAATATAGCCTATAATGCTAACTGGTAAGTACAAAACAAGCTAGGTAAGCCTAGACCTACAGTCAAACTTTAGGTAGAGCATACGCAAGACTATAATACGGATAGCCTTGCCAGCCCAAAACGAGTTAGTCGTAGACACCTACACAAACGGGATCATAGGCCCTCACACAAAGACAACAGGCCCAGTAGCTGATGGAGGACGCATAAAATTCATAACAACCCCCGGATGCTGGGGACCAATGATAACACCAACACTCCGTGGAGGCCACGAAGTAACAACACCAGTCCAAGTAGAAGGAGCAAGAATAGGTGACGCCGTAGCTATACACGTAGAATCCATAAGGATCCTCTCAGAAGCCTCATCCTCTGGAGTTGACCGCTGGGTCGAAGGAGCATACATAGGCGACCCCTACGTAGCCAAGAGATGCCCAAACTGCAGAGAGCCATGGCCCGAATACACAGTCGAGGGCATAGGCTCCAAGGCAATAAAATGCAAGAAATGTGGCACTCCAGCATCACCTTTCGAGATGGTACACGGTTACACAATGGTATTCGACGAAGAGAAAAAGGTGGGCATAACAGTGCCCTCCAGCACAGCTGAGCAAATAGCACATGAAGCCTGGAGATGGGCTGCACTACCACGCAACTCAAAGCAAGTGCCAGTACTAATACTAGCAAAAGCAGACCTCGTAGCTGTCCCCTCAAGGGTAAGACCATTCCTTGGACAATTAGGCACCATACCAGCAGTAGACATCCCAGACTCTCACAACGCAGGCGACTTCGGCTACTTCCTTGTAGACGCACCACACCCCTACCGGATAACAAAAGAACAATATGAACGAGACCTCACCGATGGACACCTCGACGTAGACAGCGTGCGTGAAGGAGCAATAGTAATAGCCCCAGTCAAAGTAGACGGCGCAGGCATCTACGCTGGCGACGCACACGCAATGCAGGGAGACGGCGAAGTAGCAGGCCATACAACAGACATAACAGCAGAAGCCACCGTAAAAGTAGAAGTCATCAAGAACCTAAACCTTGAGGGCCCACTCCTCCTACCACCCGAAGAAGACCTACCACCACTAGCCAAGCCTTGGAGGAAAGACGAGTGGGAGCTAGTCTCAAACCTAGCAAAACGCTATGGAATAGAGCCCGAGCCTGTGGCACCAATACAAGTCATAGGGTCTGGGCCAACAATAAACGATGCAGCAAAAAGAGGCTTCGAACGCGCAGCAAAACTCTTCGGCATGAAATACGAAGAAGTCCTAAACCGTGTAACAATAACAGGAGCAGTAGAGATAGGCAGACTCCCAGGCATAGTCCAAGTCTCACTACAAGTACCCCTAAGAATACTAGAGAAGCTAGGCATAGCAGACATAGTAGTCAAACACTACAAACTACCCTACTAGCCCTCCGCTGCAACTCAATCGCTATTAGCTCAACCACACACCTATTTTCATTTCCCTGGAACAAGTTAAATCTACTAGGCGTAAAGTTAAGTGGCAGTTAACTTCACCATAACAAGCCGTAGACTGCCAGTAATCACGATGAAGTGACAACAGGTAATTAAGTGCCAACATTGACGTGCATATACCACAAATACAAGCCGTAAACGCACCAGCCCCGGCAGGGTAAACAGACTCGGCGAGAGCATAGTTGCTTAGCAGGAAACATAGACTCCACGTACGAGAGAATAATAAAGCAGTCAAACAAGACATAGCACTTAAACAATACTGTAAACATGAATATAAAAATGGATATATACATGATACTACTGTAGCTAATTACAAAGGAAATAGATAAGCGTCACAAGAATAACGTAAACACGTGGTGTGATACATTACCCAGGCATTAAACACCTAATTAACAAGTTTACGTCCATGAAGAGTATTACGTTAAGAGCGACACTGCAATTAGCATAGTTTCAATGGGCTAGCTAACACTGTACAGTAGCCATGCATATGTCTGTTTTATACGTAAGGAGTTATGTTAATGTTTTCGCTGCTACATGGGTATTACCCTAGTTAGGCCGCGTACTTGGGGCTGTACTGTCTGGGCTAGCTATTGTGAGCGAAGCATATGTAATATTTCTTGTTAACCTTATTTGTATAAGCTAAACATGTTCTGTTATTGTATTAGCTTTTCATGTCTACCATGAGTATTACGTTAATGTGTATGTGTGCATGGCGCTCAACTCTCTGAGCTAGCTATTTCTAGCTCTCTGTGAGTACTATTTCTGTTTAACGTGTCTGCATATTTTTGAACAGTATGCTCTGCTGGGTTGTTGTACTGGTCTGTGTATTGGCTAGTGTACTGGTGTGTGCACCCGTGTACTGGGTTGCTCGTTTGTTTGCTTGTATCTATATCCCTCTTAGTACTATGTTGAAGACGAAGTACTGTATTGGTGGTGGGAGGAAACGGTTGAACCGTAGCTCGTTGTATTTCTTGCCCCACATTGTTATGTACTTCTCTGATGCCTTGTCAAGCTCTTTGAGGAGTTCATTGGGTATCTCTAGCTGTAATGCCCTTATAATAGACTCTACATGACTTCTCCTCCGCACACCTACAACTGGTATAGCGTCTCTAGCTATGAGCCATGCTATTGCTATGGAAGCCTTGTCAGCCCCGAGCCTGCTTGCCGCCGTGGCTAGGGCTTGTTGGAGCTCCTTGTCTTGTGCTGCTCTCTTGAATACTGGGTCCATTTTTCTGGCACGATTATCAGCTAAAGTCTTCCCTGCCAGGGCCCCCTTGGCTAGAGGGCTCCAAGCCATAATTGTTACGCCAAGCCTCCTAGCCCTGGGGATAAGACGGTTCTCGGGGAGGCGGTAGGCCATGCTATAGTGTATCTGGTTGACAAGTATCTCAGTCTTCTTGGCGCAGTGCACAGCTTCTTCGAGCTGGTCGGCGTCAAAGTTGCTTACGCCTATCCACCCCGCTAGACCCCTATCAAGAACAGCCTCTAGAAGCCTAACAGCACGACAAGTGGTGAAGGGGTACGGTGGAGGCCAATGGTACAAGACCATGTCGGGTTTTCTTCCAAGCCTACGAGAAGAGGCCTCTACAGCCTTCACAGCGCCATGGACTGTGACACGGTACCCGGCAATCTTCGTCACGATGAAGGCTTCATCCTTAACACCGAACTCGCGGAGAAGAGACCCTAACAACTTCTCGCTACTGCCAAGCCCGTATAGCTCGGCAGTATCAAAGAACAATAGGCCATTCTTTACGGCAAATCTTATTGTATCCCTAAACTCGCTATGATCGATGCTACCCCACATCCTTCCTCCAGCTTGCCACAAGCCAAGGGCTACTAGGGGTACTGTAGGCCCGTTTCTGCCTAATCGCCTAGCTTTTTGCATGGATGTTGTACCCGTAGTAGCTTTCATGGACACCTCCTAAAATGGTTGACCATGCACTCTGTTCTTAGCTAGGCATGTTAGCTGCCGACGAGTAGGGGGTCTGTGCTTGTTATCCTCCTGAGTAGCTCTATTGCTGAGAGTGCTGCTAGCCAGCTTGTCTTTGGGTTTGTTTTGCTTGGTATGTTTTCTACTTTTATTTCTATGTGTGTTGCTGGTGACTCTACTATTATTATGTGTGTGTTTCTTGTGGTGTTAGGGTCTGCTATGATCTCTACTTGGGCCTCCTTGCCTGCAGCTAGGCTTAGTGCTGCCGCTACGTTTATGTTGAAGGGGTACAGCTTTACGGCCTCGTGTGCGGGGCCCTCGTATAGTTTTGTTGGCTTATCAACGTTTACACCGAGGCTTTTAGCGGGCTTAATGGTTCTGAGTTTTACTGTTTCTATGCCTGCTATTCTTGCCGCTCTTACTGCGTCGAGGCCTGCTATGGCCCCTGTTGGTGCGTATATTCTTGCGCCACTCTCCTCTGCAGCCTTTTCGAGTTTGTGGCGGGTGTCTGGGTCGAGTAGAGCTCCAACGCTTAGAACTACGAGGCTTACGCCTTTGGATAGTATCTTCTCTCCGTACTCTCGGACTGCTTGCTGGCTTGCCGCCTCTATGGCGTAGTCTATGTCTGCTTGTAGGAAGTCATCAATGCTCGTCACTATATTGGGTTTCTCTGTAAGCATTTCTGCTAGCTTCTGGCACTTCTCTGGGTAGATGTCCATCATCACGACTATGTTTGCGTTCACTACTCCTTCTCGTATAGCTCTAACTATTTCCTGGGCTATGGCTCCACAGCCTATTATCCCAAGCCTAGGCTTGTTCTTGGCAGTTGACACGCCTCATCTCCGCTGATAAGTCTACCCGCTCTGGGTTAATGAATGGGTAGCTTGTACTGATCACGTCTACTCCTATTGCCGCGTACTCCTCTATGTTTTCAGGTGTTATGCCTCCGCTAGCCTCTACTATGACTTTACTGCGTAGCCCCTTCTCCTCAAGGAGCCTCAGTGCCTCCCTGACTTCTTGCGGGCTCATGTTGTCGAGCATTACTATGTCTGCGCCGAGGAGGGCCGCCTTAACAGCGTCCTCGGGTCTCGTCACTTCGACTTCGAGCTTGTGCATGAAGCTCTTGTTTTGTGTTGCCTTCTTAACGGCTTCTTCTAGGCTTCCTAAGAGTTCTATGTGGCTATCCTTAACTATCAACCCGTCACTAAGGCCCCATCTATGTGTGTCTCCTCCACCATGCTTGAATGCTAGTTTTGAGCATAGCCGGAAGCCTGGCACAGTCTTTCTTGTTGCGGCTACTCTTACTTTGGGATTAACTCTCCTTGCTTGTTCAACCATTTGCTTTACACGTGTTGCTATGCCAGAAGCGTACATGAGTATGTCGAGTAGCGTTCTCTCCAACAATAATAAGTCCTTGGCTTTGCCTTGTATTCGCATAATAATATCGTTCTTGTCGAAGCTCTTCCCACTCTCCAGCACGTACGCTACTCTGAAGCCTAGTGTTCTAAGGGCTTCAGCGATCTCCGTAGTGCATGATGTGATACCAGAAGACTTGGCTCGTACTATGAGTTCAGCGCAGGTGTCACTAAGGCCTAGGCTTTCAGTCGTAGCATCAATGTAAGGTGCATCCTCTTGTAGCCATTCGAGAATCTTGCTGGCCAGCATGTGTCCTCGGAGGCTTCTCTCCTCCTTCATACCTTCCAGCCACATGGGATGATATGTTCGGGGTGTGTATGAGCTGAGTACTACGCTACTTTGGTTTCTTGCCTACCAGCTCTAGGCCACGTTCAACAGCTTCTCTAGCCTTCTTAGCTATCTCGCTGGGTATTCTTACTTGGGGCTTTAGGGTTTCAAGGCTCCAGACTAGTTTATCTAGAGTAAGCTTCTTCATGTTTATGCAGACAGCCCGTGGAGTAACAGGGTATACTTTTGCTTCTGGATACAGTTTCTTGGCTCTATATGCGAGCCCCTCTTCTGTGCCAAGTACGTACTCTCCTCTAGGGTCTGTTTTGCCTATATAGCGTACCATCTGGCTCGTGCTGCCTACGTAGTCAGCTATTCTTCTTGCGTCGCGTGGTGCTTCGGGGTGTACTAGTATCTTGGCGTTGGGGTGTTCCTCACGTGCCTTCATAACATAGTATTTGCTTACTAGGAACTCGTGCACGGGGCAGTGGCCATGCCGCGGTATGGGCACGACTTCGAGGTGGGGCACTTGTTCTTGTATCCAGTCTGCTAGGTTTCTATCGGGAGAGAAGATTATTCTATCGTACTCTCTACTAAGCTTCTTGGCTGCCTGTAGGGCTGACGCACTTGTGACAACATAGTCTGCTTCTGCTTTTGTGGCTGCGTAAGAGTTAACGTAGAGTAGCACGGGTGCACGGTACTCTTGTTTAGCGCTCCTTAGCATTCGTGGAGTAACAAAGCTCGCAAGAGGACACCCGGCTTGGGGCTCGGGATGTAACACTGTCCTGTCAGGGTTGAGGAGCTTAGCTACTTCAGCCATGAAGTTTACTCCAACGAGAACAATGACGTCGGCTTCAGCCTCAGCAGCCTTGATGGCCAGCTCGAGACTATCACCAACAAAGTCGGCAATATCCTGGATTTCTGGAATTATGTAGTTGTGTGCGAGAATAACAGCTCTTCGTCGCCGCCGTAGCTGCTCCAACTTGTCAAGGAGCTTCTCTGTGGTTTCCACTATCATGCACCCAGAAAACCTTGTAATGCAGGGAGGATTAAGTACCTGGCTTCATGCTAGACGGCAGTAGGTGTTGAGCCTGATTGCTGGCCAGGCTTAAGGGCGAGCCCTTAGACTCTCAGCTTCTTATTTAGACTAGGAGAGCCAGAAACAACAAGTAGTGGAGGGTTAGCGTTGACTCTGATTGTGGCGCTTGATCCGCCTGTCGGGCTAGGTGACCCCTTAACATGGGCTCTCGGAATAGTTGACTCTCTTCATGGTGTTGTAAGAGGCTTCAAGATAGGGTTACCCTTCATACTCTCTGCGGGCATTAAGGGTGTTGAGAGGCTGTCAGAGAGATTGGGAGGTGCTATGCTTATTGCTGACCTTAAACTGGCTGATATAGGGTATGTAATGTCTATTTCAGCTAAGCTTTTGGCGGATGCAGGAGTTGATGCTGTGATAGCTCATGCGTTTGTGGGGTATAAGGATGCTCTAGAGGATTTGAAGAAGATGTGTGATGATCTCGGCGTAAAGCTCGTATTGGTCGTCGCGATGAGTCATAGGGGTGCAAGTGAAGTCATGTGGAAGGCTTATGGTGATCTATTAGAAATAGCCTTGAAGGTAGCGCCTTGGGGTATAGTACTTCCAGCAACAAATACTGATCTTATAAGAATGGCGCGTAAGCGCCTTAGAGAAAATATGAGGATACTTTCTCCAGGCATCGGAGTGCAAGGGGCAACACCTGGAGAAGCTCTATGTGCGGGAGCAGACTATGAAATAGTTGGGAGACTCATAACGCTCTCAAGGAACCCTTACCAGAAAGCTATTGAAGTGCTTGAGATGCAGAAGGAGATGATGAGGCTATGCAGTTAGAGTTAGCAGAGATTGTTGAGGTAATAGTGAGAGAGGGCATGTTTAAGGTCGGTTCATTCAAGCTAACTTCTGGCCTTGAAAGTCCTTTCTACATAGATCTTAGACGACTCTATTCTTACCCACAAACAGCGCGTATGGTGGCTAGCCTGCTCCTACAGCTAGTTGACACAGAGTATGATGCGCTGGCTGGTGTTGCAACAGCTGGGATTCCCTTAGCCACATACATGGCTTGTCTTTCTGGTAAGCCTTTGGGCTATGTGAGGCTGGCAAGAAAACAGCATGGCACAGAGTCTCTTGTGGAAGGCGGATTAGAGGGTAAGACTGTAGTTGTTGTTGATGATGTAGCGACAACGGGTGCTAGTCTCTCATTAGCTATCGAAGCATTGAAAAGACATGGTGCCAAACCTGTGGCGGCTGTTGTTGTTGTTGATCGCGAGCAGGGGGCTAGGAGGCGTATTGAAGGCTTGGGGGTCAAGTTCTACGCTCTAATGAATGTAAGTGTTCTGGTAGATGTTGCTACCAGGATGGGATTCCTCAGTGTTGATGATGCCAGGAGGATACTAGAGTACATACGCTCTACGTCTGCGTAGATAATAAATACCCCTTGTCGCAACATTTACACCATGCCAGGGTAGCGCGTGGGTTTTAGGGGTAGAGATGTAATCTCGATTCTTGACTTCACGCGCGGGGATCTTGAGGAGCTTTTTGGGCTGGCAGACTATTTCTCCTCAAATAGGCGTAGCTACAAGTTATTAGAAGACTATGTTGTGGCTCTAGCATTCTTCGAGCCCTCGACGAGGACAAGGCTAAGCTTTGAGACAGCAGCAAAGCTTCTAGGAGCAAAAGTCATAGGGTTCACGTCAGAGGAGGGTACAAGCCTAGCAAAAGGTGAGACTTTTGCTGACACAATAAGAATGCTTGACGGCTATGCAGACATGATAGTTGTGAGACACAAGAATGAGGGTGCGGCTCTTTACGCTGCTGAGATAGCAGAGCATCCAGTCATAAATGCGGGTGACGGGAAACAGCATCATCCAACACAAGCTATGCTGGATTTGTTCACTATCTGGAAACTATTCAATAAAGTGGACGGACTGGTGTACGCAGTTGTCGGAGACCTACGCTATGGGCGTGCAGCTTCATCGTTCATATACGGTTTAACACTGTTTGAGCCAGAGAAAGTCTACCTTGTATCACCTCCACTACTACGAGCACGCCCTGAAGTTGTAAGGGTTCTCAAGGAGAAGGGTGTGAAATACGAGGAGAAGAGAAGCGTTGAAGAAGTCATAGGTGAGATTGACGTGATGTATGTGACGCGAGTCCAGAAGGAAAGGTTTCCAGATCCCCTAGAGTACGAGAGAGTAAAAGGGTCATACCGTATAACGTTGAAGCTGCTTGAAAAAGCTAAAGACCACATGAAGATCCTCCATCCTCTTCCGCGCGTTGACGAGATAGATCCAGAGGTCGACTCGACAAGGCATGCTGCATACTTCACACAAGCACGTTTTGGTGTCCCTGTACGTATGGCCTTACTCTCTCTCATAGTAGGTGTTAAGCCTTGAGCCCAGAAAAGGCGTCCCTAACTGTCTCTAAGATTAGGGATGGCACTGTAATAGACCATATACCTGCAGGTAAGGCATTAGCGGTGTTGAGGATACTCAGCATAACTGGTAAGGAGGGGCTGAGAACGGCTGTCTTAATGAATGTGGAGAGTAGGAAGCTTGGACGTAAGGATATAATAAAGATTGAGAATCGGGAACTTTCAAGTAAGGAGGTTAATGCTATAGCTCTTGTAGCCCCTACAGCGACTATAAACATTATACGGAACTACGTTGTCCACAAGAAGCTTCGTGTAGAAGTTCCAGATGATATTGTGGGTATTCTAAAGTGCCCGAATCCAACATGTATAACGAATAAGCCTAGAGAACATGTGGTTTCAAGATTTAAAGTAGCTTCAAGGTCGCCACTGGTTCTGCAATGCGTATATTGTGGCACAATAATCAGAGAAGATGAGGTAGAGAAATTACTCATGGCATAGCGCGAAGAGCCCTTGTCATGGGCGTGTAGAAGTTGAAAGGAGTACCAAGACCCGCGGTTGTTGAGCATATTGAGAGAATCTCACAGACATACTACTGGCTTGAAATGAGGATAATAGAGGATGTTATTGAGGCAGGCCCGGGCCAGTTCTTGATTATTTGGCTTCCTCGTCTTAAAGAAATACCAATGAGCATAGCAACACTTAACAATGATACTGTTTCAATTTTCTTTAAAGTAGTTGGTAAGGGTACACAGAGACTCGCCAAGTTAAGCCCGGGCAGCAGGTTAGGCGTCAAGGCACCTCTTGGCAGAAGTTTTACTGGCATGGTTAGCGGCGATAAAATCATGCTAGTAGCCGGAGGCACAGGGCTTGCACCAATGATATTCGCCTCGCAAAAGCTTATCGAGTCTGGCAAGCAAGTGATGCTTGTATGGGGTACACCTAGTTCTCAGGATGCAGAGAAAGTTCATAGCTTTCTCAAGAGGGTAATGCCTAGGGCTGTGGAGGTGTATGTCGCAACAGATGATTGTGGATACGGGTTCTGTGGAACAGCAGTGGACCTCGCTTATGAGCTGGCAAGAAGAGACAAACCATCAGACGTTGTTTCTGCTGGCCCTAGACCAATGCTTACAAGTCTAGTTCAGAGAATGCGGGGCCTCAATATAGACCCTATAGTGCTTCTCGAGGAGGAGGTGAGATGTGGAATAGGAATGTGTGGATCATGTATAGTGCGTGGAACACCTTTCCTACTTTGTGTTGATGGGCCAGCATTCCGCTATAGTAGTGTGGTGTCGTACTTTGAGCATAAGATTTGATGTTGACCCTGAAAACTACACTCTTCAGGGACGAGTACTAATAGGGTCAACTATTATTGAGGCTTCTCTAGTGATTCGTGACGGCATGATTACTAAAGCGTGCATGGGTTATACTTGCAAGGAAGGCAAAGTGGCCAGGATCGAGGGCAACCGCGTTATCTTACCGGGAGCAATAGACATACATGTACACCTCAGAGGCCTTAAACTAAGCTATAAAGAAGACGAAGAAACAGGAACGCTCGCGGCTGCAACTGGCGGGATAACATTTGTTGTTGATATGCCCAACACTTCTCCACGCATAAACAACATGCAGGCCCTGAGTGAGAAGCTTGCATCTCTAAGACAGAAAGCATACGTGGACTATGGCGTGTACATAGGGTATACAAGGAATCTTATGGGACTAGATGGTATGCTAAGAGAGAAGCGTGTCCTAGGCTTAAAGCTCTACCCAGAGGACCTCCAGCTTATTGATGAAAGGGCGGTAAGTATACTTCGTAACCACAAGAAGGTATTAATAGTACATTGTGAGCATCCACAATACATAAGCGAGAATTGCCAACGGGGTGAGAGAAGTCGTTGCAGACCAGTACTCTCTGAGGTGAAGTGTGTTAATGAGTTCCTAGATGTTTTCAAGAGTGTAAAGACTCACATAACACACGTCACAAGCTCTAGGCTTCTCCTAAAAGCGAAAGCTCACGGGTTTACTGTTGACACATGCCCTCACTATGTCTTACTTGACAGCAGCTACGAGAGGAGGCTTGGGTGTATAGCTAAAGTCAATCCACCACTGAGACCTCCAAATGTGAGAGATAAACTACTTAAGCACCTAGCATCCGGCATGGTGGATGCGTGGGCTACGGACCATGCTCCACACAGTATTACCGAGAAACAGCAGAGCTTTCAAGAGTGCCCACCAGGGTTTCCTGGGCTTGAAGTATCACTAAGGCTCCTCTACACTCTTGTCAATAGAGGCTTGCTTAGTCTGTGGGATGCCGTTATGCTAACAAACTATAATCCTAGAAGAATACTTGGCCTCTCTAGGTATGGTTGCCTTGAGCCTGGCTGCATAGCAAGCTTCACAGTAGTAGACTTAAAGAGAGAGGGTGTAATCGACTCATCCAAATTCTTTTCGAAAGCCAAGTATTCACCGTTTGATGGTTTCAAGTACAGGGGTGAGCCTATAGCAACTATTGTTAGAGGGTTTTTCGTGTATGCAGACGGTTATGCGCCCATGAAACCTAGGCTCACGGGTGATGGCATAGATTGACTAAACAAGGCGTCTTGAGTGTGAGGATACCCGGTATTAATCTTTCACACCCACTTATGAATGCAAGTGGTATACTAGGCAATGACAAGGATCATATGAGGCGATACAAGGAGTGGGGACTAGCTGCTGTTGTAACCAAGACCTTTACTCCTCAGCCAAGAAGGGGTTACGAGACACCAATCATAATAGAACTCCCCACAGGAGGCTTTCTCAATGCTGTAGGCCTGGCAAACCCTGGGAAGGACGCACTCCCAGAACTCATTGATGCGGGTAAAGCGCTAGGGCTCCCAGTAATAGTTAGTGCTGGTGGTACAACACCGGAGGAGTTCAGAGAGGTAGCCATAGTAGCTGACGAGCATGGAGCTTCAGCGATTGAACTCAACTTAAGTTGCCCCCATACAAAAGGTTATGGCCTAGAAATAGGTTCTGATCCTAGAATGGTATATAATGTTGTAAGAACGGTTACTAGCAGTGTAAAGGTGCCGGTATATGCAAAGCTTGGTTTGAGCGACTATGTGGTAAAGTCCTCTGAGAAGGCCCTCGAGGCTGGTGCTAGGTGTCTAACATTGATAAACACTATTAGGGCTACATACATTGATGTACATACACTAAAGCCTGTACTCTCAAATGTTGTTGGTGGCTTATCTGGGCCGCCAATCCACCCAGTAGCTGTTAGGGTTGTCTATGAGGTCTACAGAGAGTTGAGACCTTGTATTATCGGTGTTGGCGGGATTCAAGACTGGAAGACAGCAGCTGAATTTGTTGCGGCAGGGGCAAGAGCTTTACAAGCTGGCAGTATGCTGGCAGTTAAGGGGCGGTCCCTTGTTAGGGATGTGCTTGATGGTCTAGTAGAATGGTTAAAAAGCCATGGCTTTAGAAGCCTTGAAGAAGCTGTGGGTATTGCCCAGAGAACATAGATAAATCTACTGAAGACCAGCTTTGACTCTATGTTGAATTACTAGCCAATTTGGAGACTGGCGTTAAAGAACTAAAAAGAACTAAACAGGCAACCCTATATAAGTGATAGTACTAGTAATAGGGCTGTCCTATGCTAGCGGCGCACATTATAACTATTATTGGCCTACTACCATTTGATAGTGGGAAGACTCGTCTTACAGTACGTCTTCTACGCTATTTACGAGAAATAGGTGTTAACATTTATGCTTCAAAACCTATAGGCTCACATAACATTTGGGGGCAAGAATTCAGTCTACGTTACTCTATTGAAAATGGTGTACTTGTTGGTGGCGATGCTATACGCATTGCCGAGGCGCTCAATGAGGCTAAACCAGAAGCACTACAATTTATGGATACACTTCTAGTTCCGCGTGACTCGGCAAAGTACACTAGTAGAATACGTGAATTCGTTACACGCCATGAAAGCTTGCTGAACCAAGCTGTTGCACTTAGGTATACAAGGTGTTCAGAAAGTGGCTCAATGACGTATGTGCATGTTTTCAGCCTAGAAAAGCTATATGATACACCGCCAGCACTAGCTAGGGTTGTAAGAGAGCTCTATAATAATATAAAATCCAGAGGCAATGAAATAGTTGATGTCGAGTCGAAAGTCTTTGATGAAGTACTTACAAGTCCACAACTTGTTTCTGAAGCAGACTATTGTGCTAGGATAATGGCTAAAAGAAGAGAGATATTTCTAATAGAGTCATTTAATGATGCTGTCGTACCTATACCTCTTACCTTAAGATCAAGGCTTTTCCTTGCTGTATCACCTGGCAGAGTTATAGTATATGATGGATCTGACGTAGCTAAGGCTGTTGAAGTAGTTTCTTCATTAAGACCCACAAGTGTTAGAAGCAGTGAAGTGCTGTCATTAGTTAAACCATTAAAGGTCTTCGAGTTAGACTATGTTGATACAGACTATGCTCCTGGACATGACATTGAAGACGTGGCTGAGTACATTCTTAAAGCTGTTGAGTCATCATAGCCTGTTCCTACCATATTTCGGCCTATACATAGTATCATTTTTATTCTTCATAACTATTCTGAGTAGTATTATGGATAAGTGTTCTGTGGTGACCAAGTTGACTTCTAACAAGCTCTTTGGTTGGTACAAGAGGATTTTATGGTACGACTTAAGCCGCGAGGAAAAGAAGGAGTGGCGTTATCCAGGCGAAATGGCAAGAATGTTCATTGGTGGAAGAGGCTTTGCGGCAAAGATAATATGGGATCACATGCCAGCAGGCACGGATCCCTTCGGCCCTGATAACCTCTTAATAATTGCTGCTGGCCCCTTAACAGCATTACCAGGACCGAACCTCGGCAAACTAGTTGTAGCGGCTAAGAGCCCTCTAACAAATGGTTATGGTGACGGGAACATAGGCACATGGGCTGCTGTTGGTCTTCGCGCCGCTGGATGGGATGCCTTGGTTGTTAGCGGCGTAGCCAAGAAGCCATCAGTTCTAGTTGTCGAGGATGATAAAGCGTGGCTTGATCCAGCAGACGACCTATGGGGCTTGGACGCGTTTACAGCATATGATAAGCTTGTGGAGAAGTATGGTAAGAATGCAGGAATAATACTGATCGGGCCTGCTGGCGAAAACAAGGTAAGGTTTGCTACTATAGTATCTCAGAAAGGCCGCAGTGGAGGTAGGCCTGGCATAGGTGCAGTGATGGGTAGCAAGAAGCTAAAAGCAATGGTCTTCAAGGGCTCAAAGAAGCCTGAACTTTACGATCCAGATGAGTACATGAAGGCTGCGACTGAGGCCATTCGAGCCGTAAAGAAGAGCCCTAACTACGATTTCTGGATGAGACAAGGCACAATGATGACAGTTGAGTGGGCACAACAGGCCAGCGTACTGCCTTCATACAACTTCCGTGAAGGAGTATTCGAGGACTATGAGAAGATTGGCGGTAATTACATGGAGAAGATAAGGGTGGAACTCCATAGTTGCCCTCTCTGCGTCATGGCGTGCGGCCATACTATTAGGGATAGTGAGGGCATGCTTGTTGAGTTAGACTACGAGAACGTTGCAATGCTTGGAAGCAATCTTGGCATAGGAAAACTAGAGGACGCGGCTATACTAAATAGAGTTGCTGATGCAATGGGATTAGACACTATAAGCCTAGGAGGAGTACTAGCCTATGCTCTTGAAGCAGCTGAGCGTGGTAAACTAGAACTCGGCGCGTCTTGGGGTGAGGCCAGGAAGCTTGCAGAGATAGCAGTCATGATAGCAAAGAGAGAGGGGGTTGGAGACCTACTTGCAGAGGGTGTGAAGAGAGTTTCTGAACACGTAGGCGAGACATGGTATGCAATGCACGTTAAAGGCCTAGAGATAAGCGCATATGATTGTCATGCAGCACCGGGCATGGCCCTCGCCTACGCCACAAGTCCTATAGGGGCTCACCACAAGGACGCATGGCTGATAGCATGGGAAGTCCAGCATGGACGCTTCGACTACGGAATTGAGAAAGTGAGAAAGCTAATAGAGCTGCAAAGATTCCGTGGAGGACTATTCGAGACAACAGTAGGGTGTAGATTTCCAGTAGTCGAGACTGGCATAAGCCTGGACTTCTACGTTAGAATGTTCCAGAAAGCAACCGGGCTAAGCTACAGCCTAGAGGATCATTACACTGTAGCTGATAGAATCTATGCACTCATAAGAATGATATGGGTTAGAGAGCACGGTGGATGGAGTATTGAGATGGACCTACCGCCAGATAGATGGTTCAAGGAGCCACTAACAAAAGGCCCACTAAAGGGTGCAAAACTTGACAAAGAAAAGTTCATAGAAATGCTAAAAATGTACTACCGTGAGAGGGGCTGGGCAGAAAACGGCGTGCCAAAACCTGAAACCCTAGAAAAACTCGGCCTTCACGACGCCGTAGAGCTTGCAAAGAAACATGCCGCATAAAATGAGGTAACATACATTCTTTCTTTTCTTTCTAACAACGTATCCTCCTTACTTGTTGTGCTTTGCTAATGTTCGTGTGGTTTAAGTTACGCTTATAGGTAAAGAACTCGACTTACTAACCCAGTCCTTTCCTATAAGTTACTACTTTTTATCCCGGGCATGGGAGAAGCTATTATCGCTGAAGAGCTGTTGGGGGTGCCATGTTGGCAGCCATAACTGGGTTAGTCATACCCGAGGAGCCTGTCTACAGTGTTGTTATAGCTCTTATGAGTATTCTTGTTGCAGTTCTAATCTTACCCCTTACTTCACGTAAAATAGAAGAACACCTTGAACCCTTCTTCTTAGTAATGGGTATTATAGGGATCATTGCCATAGTACATGCAGGCTTTCTAACAGACAAGGGTCTTATGGAGGTTATAGTTAAGGCGCTTACAACGCCATTAGTTATACATGGCGTGCCTATAGGTATAACCCAGGTTGTCTTTATTGCAGGTTATGTTTTCTACAAGTGGCATGACAGGATAACGTCTGCTCTTAATAATGCACTTAAGAAGTATGGCTTGAAGAAATTCATCTTTATAATAACGGTGGTATTAGGCTTAACTAGTAGCGTTATATCAGTTATAGTAGCGGCTGTTATTTTAGCTGAGATCATGGTCTCTCTTCCATTGCCTCGGCGCAGGAAAGTCGAAGTGGCTGTTATTGCGTCGTTCGCTTTAGGCATGGGTGCAGCCCTAACTCCGGTAGGCGAGCCATTATCAACCATAGCTATATCAAAACTTGGCGAGCATCCATTGTATCTATTAGAACTTCTTGGAGTATACATTATTCCTGGAGTTATAGTATTAGCATTATATGCATCTGAGCGGGCAATACGAGGCTATACCATGAACGAAATTGAAGGCAGAGAAGAGGTTGCCGAGGAGTCTTACAGTGAGAGCTTGCACTCAGTATTAATGAGGGCTATACGTGTCTACATATTTGTCGCAGCATTAGAACTGCTAGGTACGAGTTTTACGCCGATTGCAGAGTGGTACTTTGTCAAGATGCCTGCCGAACTTCTCTACTGGATGAACACTATATCAGCTGTAGTGGATAATGCCACACTAACAGCCGCTGAGGTTGTTCCAGGCATAGATCCTGTACGATTGAAATTCATGCTTATGGCACTTCTCATATCTGGTGGAATGCATATACCAGGCAATGTACCTAACATTGTTGTAGCAGCTAGGCTTAGAATAAGCTCTAAAGAGTGGGTAAGGGTTGGAGTTCCATTGGGTTTAGTAATTCTCATAGTCTACTTCGTACTGTTAGAACTCACAGCTCATATGCTCATACCTAGCTAACTCGTAAAGAAACTAGGTTAGTCTATCCTAGTGGATGCCTGGCATAGAGTCTAAAAGAATGCCTATGGGCATGCCAAGAAGAATGCGCGCTTCACTCGATACGAAGTTCTTTGCAATACCAGAACGTAAGAGCTTATGAGCGTGGTCAATATATACTACAACAATATCGTCGCCTTTATTTATTATCCTCCAGTATCTCTTCTCATCCCTCTTCGCAAACTCTCTCCTCAAGTTAATAATGTCATCAGGGCTGCACTTTCTATCTCGGATACATTCTATGGCTAACCTCACAGAGTCAACTAAGTAGTCTAGGACACTATACCCTGCTATCCTCATGTGTAACTTAGCTTGATTTACATCTTCTATAAACCCTTTAACAAAGTGTACAACCATACCGTTCTCTTGGAGGATATCGAGTGAATTCTTTGTGAGAAATAAAGGTACAGCATATATGAGTGAAAGAGCCATAGACCCAAATAAACATTTTTCTTCAGTATTTACGGAGAGGGCATTTGAGAAAACCTTTGCCGCTTCAGCTAGAGATTTAGTAGGCGGTCTAAGTACGTGGAACGGTCTACCTTCAAGTCTTCCCTTAAAGACTCCACTTTTCAATTTAACAATACAGTCTGCAACACCTATATCTCTATACTTATACCTTTTCACTATCCATGAAATATACCTATCATGGTTGTCTTCTACTACTGGAGCATACATGCCGCGTAGGTTACGTACGAGGAAAATAAATAGCTCAAAATCTACGAGCATGATGCAAGTTCCCGTAATCATTGTTTAATTATTGAGAAGGATATTAAGGGCTCGACTATTAAGTTCAAAGACTTTAGTCAGATATAAAGAAATATAAGCGAAAACAATAATACTTACATGCTTTTATCCTGGCTAAGTATGTTACACTCTACCCTATCACTAATATCAACTAATATGACACCCCCACTGCTAGGCTTTGCAAGTACACAATCCGGAATGTCGCCACCAACAGTTAAACCAGGATATATCCAACTAAATGCACCTACTCTTGTGCCTGGAAGCAATGACACATTAATCCCTGTCTGCGCATAGTCACCCATGATGCTCCCAAGCTTGTTTAGCCCAGTATCAACCAGTTTACCCTTGAGCTTAATTTTTATTGTAGCATGATCAAATCTTAAATTGGCTGTTATCGTTCCAGCACCAAGATTGACTTCCTCTCCAATAATACTATCACCAACATAGTTAAAGTGAGGTGCTTTTGCGCCATGTAGCAGTATACTATTCTTGATTTCCGTGTGTGCACCTACTCTAGCTTCCTCAAGGATAAAGCTCCATGGCCTAATCCTCGAAAGAGGCCCTACTTCACCTTCAATCCAGGCAGGACCCTCTATGACTGTATACTCCCGAATAACTGCATTAGGACCTATGTACACTGGACCCTTAATAGAGGCAAGAGGGGATACCTCTCCTTTAATTATAGACTTATCACCGACACTCTCACTGAATACTGCCCTGTACACAGCGAATAGATCCCATGGCCTGCCGACATCTATCCATGTCCCCTTGGCTTCTACTACCTTGACACAAGTCCTCTTAGCCAGTTCTTGTACTGCATCAGTGAGTTCAAGCTCTCCTCGTGGACTTACATCAATCTTCCTCAATGCCTCCTCTAGTGCTTGTACCTCGAGCAAGTATATGCCTGCATTAATTAGAGCCCCAGGCTTGGCGTCAGAGGGCTTCTCTATTATTTTGCGCAAACAACCTCTATCATCAACTTCGAGAACGCCATAGTTCCAAGGCTCACTACTCTTAACCCCAATAATAGCCGGAGGCTCTAAATTAGTCAAAGTCTTTATGATTGCATCTGCTACAAACAAATCACCATATAACAATAAAATCTCATCACTAGCCGGAGGCAGTTCGCTGAACGCCTTTTGGACAGCATGACCAGTACCAAGAGGATTGTCCTGTTCAGCAAACCTTACTTGTACACCTGCATCACGAAGATTCTCCTTTATCTTAACTCCAGCAGAGCCCTTAGGTATAACAATAACGTAGCTTTTGGCAAACTTTCTGGTTTGCATTATAAGCCTAGTTAGAAGTGTTTCGCCCCCAGGGAGTGGCAGTAAAGGTTTAGGCCTTGTACTTGTTAGTGGCCAGAGTCTCTCTCCACGCCCTCCAGCAAGCACGACTATTGTTAATGGCATCTCTGCGTCTTCACCACACAACATACCCTCTTTTACCAGGTAAAATAAGACTTTTATTAGGAGGAGACAGTACACCTAGCATTAACGATTTTACCCAGTAGCTATGTACAGTTTGTGCTAAATACATGCTAAAGGGCCAAGCATGAGTAGAATACTTCGGGACAAGCTTGGGTGCTATGATGGCAAGACAAGTGGTATTCATTGAGGCTCTAGACAAGCCTGGCATACTTAGTGTGGTAACAAACACAATACATAGAATGGGAGGGAACATTGTTACTAGTGTAGGTTACCGCCTTAATGGCTATTCACGTCTACTATTACTTATAGACAGTAATGTCGAAGAGACAAAGCTCGCAGAAACCCTAGAGGAGAACCTTGAGGATGCAGACGTGTATGTCGCAGAAATAGGCCCTGCGGCAGCTTCTCTAGTAGCAGAATTCATTAAGGAAAGACCAGGGATTGTGACAGTTTTAGAACATTACCTTGATCCTCCAGACTTGTTAGACGCTATTATGCGTTTGCCTAATGATATTAGGATTAAGATATACCCAATGCTTAGCCCACACACATTAGCGCTGTTCCTAGCCGAGGCTGAGGAGGATCTCGTAAAGGAAATAGTTGAGTCAGTAAACCCTAAAGAACTTGCCAGGGCCCTAGAGGAACTTGATGCTAACGAGATAGCTGATATTCTCCCTTTACTACCAGAACATATGCAAAGGGCTATACTCCAAAGCTTGCCCTCTGAGAAGAGGAGCGAGGTAGCCAAACTGTTAAAGTATCCGCCGGAAAGCGCAGGCGGCATAATGACAACTAGTGTTCTAGTACTCCAGAAAGAGTCCACGGTACAAGAGGCATTACAAAAACTCCTTAAAAGTGATTATTATGTCAAAGACATAGTAGTTGTCGTTGATGGCCCGAAGAGGTTCTATGGTATAGTGCCGATAGACGAGCTCCTGCGGGCTAAACCTACAGAGAAACTCGCGAAGCTTGCAAGGAAACCGCCAGTAACTGTTAGTCCTTACGAGGATCAGGAGGAGGTTGCTAAGATAATGCTACGCTACGAGATACGGCGATTACCCGTAGTCGACGACGGAGGAATCTTCCTTGGGGTTATACCGATAGAGGATATAACCTATGTGCTAACAGAAGAAGCAGCAGAGGACGTAGCAAAGCTTGGAGGCCTAGCCGAGAAGCCCAAGGAGCGTTACTTACAAGCAAGCATACGCGAGCTTGTAAAGCTAAGGATTCCCTGGCTCTTCCTGATATACATAATTGAAAGTGTGACTGCAAGCATACTTAAACAATATGAGGAGACTATAGAACGTATAGCTGTTGCTGCTGCGTTCATACCACTTATAATGGATACAGGAGGAAATGTTGGCAGCCAGGCATCCAGCACTATCATTAGGGCTCTCGCATTAGGAGAAATAAGTGAGCGCAGTAGGAGCGATATAGTTTACACAGTGCTCAAAGAACTAATTACAGCAACCATTATAGGTGTTATGTTTGCATTAATAGGGCTAGGATTTGCATATATTATGAGCAATAGTATAGAACTAGCCATCTCTATATCATTAACACTCTTCATAGTTATAGTGTTCTCTGATCTTGTAGGCGCTAGCCTACCAATAATAGCAAGACGCTTAGGTTTCGACCCTGCAACACTCTCTGCACCTTTCGTGACCACAGTCGTTGATGTAAGCGTTGCAGTCATATACATGACCCTTGTCTCTAAACTTGTTCTTGGGCTATGAGGATTGTGGCGGGCTCGATCCCCCAGAGGAGATGAAGAGAGTGGACCCACCGAGCCTCCCCACTTTCTGGATAATTGCGCTTTGATAGATGTTTTTGAAATAACTCAAACTATTTAAGCATGTTTTGTTATTTTTTATCGAGAAGAGGTAAACTTACCGTTTAACTCATTACTCTCTTACGCAAAACTATTAAATAGAGGGCCTACAATAATAGTTAACAGAGTAGTAGGTTGATGACGTAAAGGTGTAAGCCCATGGCAGGTATTGTTGAGGCAATAACACAATCTGTTGAGACGGCTGTATCGTATACTATACTTATGCTACCAAAAATAATAGCTGCTATAATTATTGTGCTGGCAGGATATTACATTGGCAGAAGCATTGGTCAAGGGGTTAATAGGCTTATAGAACGTGTTGGTATAGAGAGAATTGTTGACTCAACAGAGCTTGGAAAGTCCTACAGAAAAGCTGGCATTGACTTTTCTGAGCTTGTCGGCAATCTTGTTTGGGCTTTTGTGACTTTGGTCTCGTTGGTTATAGCACTACAGTTTATCGGCTTAGGTGGGCTAGCCGGTTCAGCAATAATTAATATTGCCATCTACCTCGTCCGTGTAGTTGGTGCAGTAATAATTCTAGTCTTTGGCGCTGCTCTCTTTGAGTTACTTGCAACATTTGTCGCACGTCAATTAAGTGTTGCGATACCTGAGCAAAAGCCTGAGCTTGTAGATCTTCTCAAAGATATTCTCTTTGTTGGCCTTCTAGCATTCTTGTTGGGCATGGTTTTCAACATCTTACTATTACCTGGTGAGGTCATATACCCACTCATACTCGGTGTTGTAGCCATAGCGCTAGGTATAGCAGTCTCAGAGAAACTCATAAAGTCAATTGCCGAGGAACATGAAGAGTTTAGGCCTATAGCGGGCTTCGCCAAATTCCTGGTATTACTAGTATTCCTTATAGTGGGCATATCGGGCATCTTTGGCTTTGTACCTGGTGCTATTACTGTAATTGAAAAACTTGCCTGGAGTATTGCTATAGCTGCAGCTCTCTTACTTGTACCAGTAATGTATTATCTTGCTAGAAGGCTAGTATCACAGTAATAATTTTGCAGTGAAGGCAGAAGGCCTATGCAGCAACAGCCACGCCATCATAAATGGCTGACAAAAGCAGACTAGCTATCTCAACTACACTTGCCTCATCTTTTTTGCTATTATAATTGTCACTATTACTAGAATCTCCTGTTCTGACCTTACCTCTTCTCCTCTTCATGGTTCTCCCTCCTATAATGTGGGCTAGCTAGTTTCTTCTAAGACTTCACTAATACTAATGGTGTATAATGCTAACTTGATTTTGCTGTATTGTAGTATGGCATCAAGAGCTGTATAGCCTCTCTTTTCTATTCCGTTAATGCTATAGTAATAGCCTCCCAGTAGAACTCCGTCACCAACGATAAAGATTGCTGTGCTACCATCTTCAACTTCTATGCATGCTATGCCAGTGAAGCGGCTTGTAACGACTTTTTCTTCGAACTCGTATGTCTCAACTTTCATCATATTTGTCGTTTGTGGACACTTTATCTTATCAGCTATATAGTCGAGGGGCAGACTTGAGAATGAGTTATTGTGCCCAGTAGTATGTTGCAGTATTGTTGTGCTCACCTTATTTTCCCCAAAACTTAACTAGGTTCTAGGCTAGGGGTTGTGTGCGTGTAGGGGTAGTAAGTCCTGTGTAATACTCTCTGTCCAGCTTAGTGTGGTGCATTTTCTGCTATGTTGAAAAGAAGCCAAAGTCTTACACTGGGAGGTGGGTGTGGGTTCACAAGAAGGGCTCCCGCCCTTGTAGGCTTTAAGCTTCTAAGGATTCCTATAATAATGTCTATCATATTAGGTTTTGTTGGAACAGTATGAGTTATTTTTTGTAAGACTAATATGGTATCTAGCCCTATGTACTTGTACGCATAAATGTCAGCTGTATGCTCCCAAGTCCAGCTGAATATAACCCACGCATAGAGTGCTACTAAAAATGCTATAGCAGAATAATGTATAAAACCATCTAGCGCCATACTGATTGCCCCACTTATTGATAATGCTAGTAGGGATACGTATACTATCACTGCGAGACTTACCGGTATAGGTTTAAATGCATTTATGTGGCCAACCTCGTGAGCCATTATAGCTGAAATTTCTCGTGGTGTAAGCACCTTAACTAAGTACGAAGAAGCATACATCTTCCTATTCCATACGAGTGTAAATGCTGTGATCTTCTTCTTGTCTAGCAAACGTAAAGTGTAGATGTTCTCTCCTATCTCGAATCTAACGAATCCTTCAGTCTTTTTATCAAGGAAGAATCCTATCAATGACTGTGTAGTAACGAAGAGTATTGGTACATAGATAGCCGCATCCAAGATATCGCTACTCAATACCGAAAGAGCTGTAAAAAACAAAGAAACATACACAACCACAAATATTGCTTTACACATCCTCTCCACTTCATTAACATTCTTTAAGGTAAAGAGCCTAAGGTAAAGAACTAGTGCTACGATCAGTGCAAATACCGAAGACCCCAGCGTAAATACAGTAAGATTGTGTGTCGTCAAAATTCATCAAGCCTCGCTGGTTTCAGTGTCGTAACTACTACGCTATTGTCACATCTTATCTAGGCAGCCTCAAGCTTACACCGAAAACGGACTACGTATGGGGTTTTATTAATTTAAACCTTAATACGTGTATAATCTCTAATGGTGCAGTCGGAATGAACGGTAGTAATAAAGGAAAGCAGCTTGAAGAAAGGCTTAGGAGAATGATTAGTATGCTTGATGAAATGAAAAAACAGCTTGAAGACGTGGCATTAGATGAGATGAGCGAAGCTCATGCATACGCCGAGACCAGTAAGATAATAGCCAGCGAGGACCCAGAATCTGCGTGGATGCTCTTTCTCGTTGCCTCCGATAGTATATTACATAGAGAGATTGCATGGGCTATACTAAGATCCATAAGTGAAATGCAGGTGTTGGCAAAGGAACTCATAATGCATCTAAGTACAAAATCTCCGTTTGAGCTTAGACAAGTCTTTGAAATGGTTAAAGCTCATATGACCATAGAGGAATTCGCTAAGTCAAGTTACCAGGGCTTAATTGAATATGCTGAACCTAACACGTCACTCTATAAGATGCTCGAAATGCTTGTTGAAGAAGAGGAGAAACACAAAAAGCTTGCTAGCAATGTGATATCTAGGCTTCTTGAGAGAATGAGGTCTAGATGATGTTTATATCCCTTTTAATACATCGAAAACTATAGATAACCTTCCTCTTCGCAAATCCTCTTCATTACTATGGCGTCCTTCTCTAGTAATGGGCTTTCGGATATGACTACTGCGTGAATTCCAATGTCACGGTATGCTCTACACACAATGCGCCATTCGGGGCCGTACTCTGTCTCGTCTAATGTTCGATGCTCTCTTTCCCCGCCACGTCCGAATTCTATGCGGCTGAAATGCGTGTGCAATGGATCCACGGCATCCTTACCCAGTTCTTTCTCCAGTTTTTCTACAATACTAATAACGTGATCCTCATTAGTAATGTAGCTACCCTCGCTTCGTGCGTGAAGGTGAGCCCAATCTATGGTTGGTTTACAGAACTTGCCTAGCTCAATACAGATCTCAATTACCTCTTCCACGGACCCAACTTGCGATGTCTTCCCTGTGGTCTCAGGAGACAACCATACCTTCCTTATGCTGTTTAATTCCATAAACTCCACAGTGTAGCGTAGAGACTCTATGACCGTTCTTAAGGCGTTACGAGTATCACTATGACCCTTGTAGTATCCGGGGTGGAAGACTACGACGTAAGCGCCCATCCAATGGGCTGCTTTTATAGAGTCGATCAGTCTCTCGAGGCTTCTCTTGCGTGTGCTAGTATCTGGTGAAGCAAAGTTTATGTAGTATGGTGCATGTAGTGAGACTATGACATTATACTTCTCAGCTGCCTCGCGGATAGCCCGTGCCCTAGCTTCACTTATCCGAACACCCCTTACAGCCTCGTACTCTATAGCGTCAAGACCCATGCTAGCAATGAACTCAATAGCTTTAACATAGTCACCACTCTTAAGCCCAACAGGTTTCCCTGCAGGTCCAAAGTGTAAGCGTTTGCCTCTACACATACTCTTACCACCCCTTACCATATACAAATCCACTCTATAATAGTGTGGGGCCTCCACTTACTCAATAGGGGTCTCTACGCGGTTAATACGAGAGCAGGCTCTTACAAGAAAGAGTCAGGAAACGGATTTTACTTTGATCTAGTCTTAATAGACTAACTTGAGGTATGATGAGTAAGAGGGTCTCCGAATCCTTCCTAAGTCATGCAGTGTATGTGGAACGCCGGATAACTGACCGCTAAGCCAGCGCATTCCCCTCTTACTTTCTAGCCACATAAACGTATTTCAGCCAACCCGGCTTACGCCATCAGCGCCATTAGCGCCTCGGTCCGGGGTTCGCTTCCGGCGCGTTCATCACCTACACTAGATTGTTACTGGGTTAGCGTTTATAGCGTATACCCTCTATGAGAGCTTGTAGTAGTACTCCTGGATCTATCGTTGACAAAGCTTCTCTACTTATCTCAACCCATACTACTATACCTTCTTGGCACCAGAAAGCATGTAGTTTTCCGTCATGGAGACCTCTTGATAAATAGACATTGTAACCGCCAAGGTTGTGGGGTATTGGCCTTGTAAAAGGAAGCTTTGACTCATATGATGCAATCTTCCCCGCCATTCTATCTACAAGCTCACATGCATGGTTACCAGCATAAGAGAGCCAGAGGCGTGTTCCATCATTATACGTCACTATAGCTGCATCAGATACGGCCATACTAACCTTCTTAGGGTTCCAATGTATGTATGCCATATTTCTTAGTGCTTCTTCACCAGTCTTAACATTAACAACATGGTAGCCTCCTGGTAGGGTATGTGGGAAAACGAAGTTTCCATCATTAACCTTTATCCCCTCTTTTGTGAATAAATTGACAGATGTTAACATTAAGAGAGTAGCTATGGCTATTATTATCATAATAACCGTGATTTTAGTTCCTATAATGCGCAAGCATAGTCACCAAGAATTATAATTCTATGAAGTATCAAATATACCATTCCATACATAGCTTTACAAGTAGCGCCCTTATCTCTAGTAGTATTAAAACAAGCTAAGTATGAATGTGAATAGCCAACTAAATTAGACAGTGTCATGTAGTTCTAAGCTTATTGGGATGATTTTGATGGACAAAAATGAGTGTTGTAAGACTGTTGTGTGTGAGGGTTGTTCAGCGTTAATTGTTATAGATGAAAGGCGGAAGTTTATAGTGACTCTTAGACGTGGCAAAGTGCTCGGTAGTGATCGTGGCGTATTGAGGCATGACGATGTGATAGGTAGGCCTTATGGTTCATGGGTTAAGTTGAGCAGTGGAATTTATGCAGTTGTACTCCAGCCACGGCTCATTGATTATATTGAGAAGGGGTTTAAGCGTAGGAGTCAAGTGATATATCCAAAGGACCATGGCATAATAATTATGCTTCTTGATCTTAAACCAGGAATGCGAGTTTTAGAGATAGGTGTAGGGAGTGGGTTCACGACAGCAGTTCTAGCTAGAATTGTCGGGCCAGAGGGGCACGTCTATAGTTACGAGATCAGAAGTGATATGGCTGACATTGCACGTAGAAATATTGAAGCAGTTGGTCTAGCAGATAGGGTTACTTTAAGGGTTCGTGATGCACGTAATGGTGTTGATGAAAAGGGTCTGGATGCAGCAGTCGTAGATATGCCTGATCCTTGGGCTGTTTTGCATGTACTTGAAGAAGCGCTCATACCTGGTGCACCCGTAGTCTTTTTTCTGCCAGCAATAAATCAAGTTCAACGTCTTTTAGGCGCTTTAGAACTCCGAGGATGCTGGACGGAGACACGTGTACTGGAGGTTCTGCTCCGCGAGTATGAGATAAGAGTTGATGCCTTAAGGCCTAGAACAACTATGATAGCCCATACAGGTTACTTAGTATTTTCAAGGCTTGCATTGAGAAGAGGAACTTGAGTATCCCGACATAGAGACCTTACTCTTTTTATTCGTTGAGTAGCATGTGTAGAACTCGGGTTCAATAACTGCACAAGGCCTCTAGGTTGGGGTGTCTCCTCATGGTGCTTAGCGGCGAAAGAAAGGAGCTCGTGGAATTTCTCCGCAAGCTAGAGGAGGCTGAGAAGAAGCTAGAAGAACTAGAGAGAGGTGTTGAAGCTAGCGCCACCAGACTCTTAGAGCGTGCCGACAGTTTTGCGTCAACATTAAAGACTGAAGCAGAGAAGATAGCTGATGAAGCTGCACGCAATGCAAGAGAAAGAGTGGAATCTGAGATTAAAAGACTAGAAGAACTGTACAAGAGGAGGCTAGAGGAGGAGAAGAAGAGAATGGAGGAGTCTGCGAAGACTAACCGTGAGCGGGCCATCAAGGCCGCTCTTGAACTTTTGGCTGAGGCTGTCAAGCCATGAGGACGGTTGAATCCATAGTTTCATCCGAACAGGTAGCTCCTGTACTCATATCGGTCAGAACACGTGCCTTTGAACTCTCACGTGACATTACAAACATAGTTGGCCAAGCTGGTAGCAAGGATGAGATGATATCAGCATTTAATGCTACTATACTCGGTAGAGTAGTTGAAGGTGGTATAGGTAGTCTCTACGATGCGGAGGTTGCGGCATATAGGCTACTGGCCCAACAATTCTCTAGGATATCGCGTGTTATTCCGCCATCTTCAAGTAGCATAGTCAAAGCTTACAACACAGTCATAGATGCGCGAGACATCTTAATAGTGAGTAGTTATGTGTCGCAAGGCAGATCGATTGAAGAAGCGCCTATTGCCGCACCCGAGAGCCCTATAGTTAGAAAGTTTGTAGAGTCTGTTAGTGAGGAAGGCTTAACAACATTGCCGAGGATCTTGAGGGGACTAGGTTATGATCTCGCACCGAAACTCCTTGAAGCAGGAAGAGACATACCACTAGGGCTAGCTTTAGATCTAGAATTGCTCAACTCTTTTTCAAATGCACGTCGCGAATACTCTGGTACGCCAGCCGAACGCATCTTATGCGGTAGGCTTGACATGTACAGCACGAAAATAGTAGCT